>CAZAVC010000169.1:0-5221 GCA_964488265.1 uncultured Fimbriimonas sp. | reverse complement strand
AAAGAGAAGGCGGCTGAATTCGTGAAGACCAAGGGCACGCTCATGGCGATCAAGGGTGCGAACGACGGCGACCTGCCCGAATCGTTGAAGTCGCCCGCGGCCGCTTATACCGGAACCAAGTTCGCATACACCATTCGATTCCGCGAGTGGTATCCGAGCTTTGAGAAGGAACTGGAAGACGCTGTGACCGCCCTGCTGACGGGATCGCTCACTCCGGAAGCGTTCTGCGACCGGGTAGAGGCCGCCGCGGAGAAGACTCGCAAAGACGCCAACATCACCAAGCGAAAAGTCTAATGAGCTCGTTCTCGCCCTTCCACTACGCCTTTAAAGTCAAAGACTTAGAATCGACCCGTCGGTTCTATATCGAAGTTTTGGGTTGTAGGGAAGGGCGATCGACCGAAAGGTGGATCGACTTCGATTTCTTCGGTCACCAGCTATCTGCCCACGTCAGTGAAGCTGTTCCTGATCCGGATTTCTGCGGAATGGTCGACGGCGTGGCTGTGCCCATGCCGCACTTCGGCTGTTTGCTACCGTCGGACGGGTTTTCTGAACTGGCGAGTCGGTTGAGCGAGACGGGTGTCGCTTTTGTGATCCCGCCCCAGACTCGGTACGCGGGGGAGGTCGGCGAGCAGCAGATCATGTTTGTTTTGGATCCGAGCGGCAACGCGCTGGAGTTCAAGTCTTTCAAGAATGCGGATGAGGTCTTCGCTCGGTAGAGGGTGAACTCAGACCGATGGGTGTTTCAGGCGGGTATCAGACAGTCGAGACAACCGATCTCTTTGGTTTTTTTCGTTGGCTGGCCTGGTTTGATCGGTCCGCGCTTTTCGCCTCGACCTGGCAGATCCTCAGCGACGGGGGAGTCTCTTTCGGTGGGGAGACTAACACGCTACTCCGACCTCCGGTTCTGAACCTATTCGACGGTCAGAACTGTCGCCTCACCTTGCCGTTCGAGGATGCGAAGCAGCCGACCGGCTACCTCTTTGTGGAAGCGCCGCTTGATGGGGTGTTCGAATCGGAACCTGTCCCAACGCTCTCTGGAGAACTCCTTTACAAGCGGCTTTCGGTTTTAGATCTCCATCACGGGACGGTTTTGAGACGCAAGCCAAACCAAAAACTTGGCATCCAAGATTCCATCATTCGGTTCGAGGAGAGACTGATTGTTGAGTCTGACGATCGAAAGATTCTTGCTGCCGTGGAACGCCTTCGCCGGGTTCTGCAGGAGCCGCCGAAGGTTCTTCGGCAACACCGGCCTGAAGAGAACTCTCCCTATGCCATTCAGCTCTACTCACCTAATGGCGGGGATTGGGTGATGCTGCTCAGAGAAATCATGCGCATCCTGCCCGATATGGTCGTTCCGTACCGATGGAACGCAGTCGCCCTTGACCCCGTTCAGGGGTCGCGACGGAATATTCCTCTCGATCACAGCTACCTTGTCGAACCGCGCGCCTTCGACTCCATAACATGGGATGGGCTGCTTAAGATTGCAGCACTGTATCCAGCAGAGGGAATGTACGATGAGGATGTTATCGAGCGGTTGCTTCCTGGCGAGGAATCAGAACCAGATCTGCGAATGACTTTCGATTTCGACGCGAGCATCGAAACGAACGACGATGCAATCGTAAAAGCTCTTCACGGAATGGAGTTCAGAACGCCCGTCATTTCGGAATTGGACTAGCGTCTGAAAACCCTTCTCAAACTTTGTCGCGTTAATCCCACAGCGCCAATTGGGAGGAAGCCTAACTCTTCGATCTTGAACCAACATTTAGCTTGAGTCAGCTAATTTGTAGTTCAGTCCCTTTACCGGCAAGCTGTGGCGAGGCCTCCCTGTTCGATCTCTGACTTGAGGCCTTACCGCGTCTCGACCTTCACCCCATCGACCCCCGCAAGCGGCTTCTTCCAGAACGCCTTCGCTTCTGGCAGATTCTTGAGCTGAGCGTCCCAGTACGCCAGTGAGGAGTTCACCGCGATCTTGAGGTGGGCAGGATTAGACGGACCCGAAAGCCGCGTTCCAGCAAGAGCGGGGATTTCTCGACCGTTGAGCCCTCCGAAGTTGTGATACACGTCCTTGATCCAAACCAGTGTGCGATCTCCCTTCGGAGCAAGATCAAAGGCCTCTCGTCGGTGAATCTTGGGATCGTTCTGGAAGTTGCCCTTGTCGTTGTCGCCCGTGATGTAAAGGAAGGGACTTCGCATGGTTTGGAACGACGCTTCGGTGATACCGCCCCCGAGGCCGCTCGGCGAGAAAGCAATGAACGCTTTCGGTCGTTTATCGCCTAGGTTGATCGTCATTCCGCCTCGACCAAGGGTCATCCCGGCGACCATCTGTGTGGTCCAAGCCCCAAAGCTGTGCCCTGCCATGCCGATCACCTCTTTGTTCAACTTGCCCTTCAGGTCGGGTAGCTCCTTTTCGAACCAGTCCAGCTTGTCCAGGATGAGCGTGATCTCGCCCGGCCTCTCTCGCCAGTTCTGTGCGTTGTTCAAACTCCCCTGAAGCGCGGCTCGGCGTACCTCGGCGCTAGCGTATCTTAGGGAATCCGCATGGGTGGGCTGAAAGATCACATAGCCCGCCTTTGCCCAGGTTTCGACCAAAGGAGTGTTGCCATCCTCGCTGCCGTACATGCCGTGAGAGAACACGATGACCGGATACTTGCCCTTAGCTGTAGGATAGGTGACCTTCACCGAGAGCCCACGCTGACCGTCGCGAGGAATCTCAACTTTGCTCTTGGAAGCGATCGGCAACTCCGCCGATTGCGGATGGTAGAAGCCATCCTCCGCACTAGGTGCGAAAGTCGAAGAAACCAAGGCAGCAAGAATCGAATACGTGTTCATGGCGGGTCAAACGTTCCGTTGGCGAACAAGTTCACCGGGTCCTAGGACCCTCGATGATTCGAGTTACTGGATACCCTCGGCCGCGCGCTGTTGGGCGATCCAATCTGGTCCGCAACTCAGCTTCTTCGCGAGCGGAGATTTGGGTTCTACCACTCGCCAAAATGGGGTGATCTCTTGCTCGCCCACCGACAGGTCTTCAAGGGCGACTTCGGCGGCGATTCTCAAGAAAATCCCGGTTGTCATGGCGCAGGTCGCATCAGCCCCCGCCTCTTTAGCTAACTGCTCTCTCAGATCAACAATGCTCTTTTTAGACCCTTTCGGAATATCCGCAACGGCCGCCGCGATCTTCGCTGGGGTGCTGATAAGCAACTTACTGCCGGCAGGCACGCCAGGCATCGGCTTCTCGAGAGTCACGACTTCCGTGTCCATACGAGCATCGAACTTTTGTCGCCAAGTTTTTGCCATCGCCAAGAGTTTACGAAGTCCAAATCGAGCCGCACTTGATCGATTTTGCGATTGTCACCGAACGCTAAACGAAGAGCCTGAGGTTCGATATATTCAGGAAACCCATCAGCAGGGAACTGCTCCAGGTGGTTCTTCTCACCCCTCTGCGAGTCTTTGTTGTGCAATCCAATCCGGTCCACAACTCAGCTTCTTAGCTAATGTCGACTTTGGCTCGACCACGCGCCAAAACGGGGCGATCTCTTTATTGCCAGAGGCAAGCTCTTCAAGAGCGACCTCGGCGGCGATTCGCATGAATATTCCCGTACTAAGCGGACAGGCGATATCTGCCTGGTTCTTTTCTGCCAGTCGCTGTCGAAACTCTTGAATGGTTAGGGTCTGCCCGGGACCGATCTTTCGAAGCTCTTCGCTGATTTCCGTGGGGTTCGAAATCAAGATGGTGCCGTTGGGTGGCACCCCAGGAATAGGGCGATCCGTCCGCTTGAGATCGGAGGTCGTGCGCTCGTCGTACTTCTCGCGCCAAGTTTTTGCCATACGCTCAGATTACAGCGATTCGAGAAACTTGGCTTTCTCTGAGTTTGCGACTACTTGGCTCGCCGAGCGCCCCTTCGCCCGCCTGCTTTGCTCGCTTTCTTGTAGGACGATTTGCCTCCCGAACCGGCAGAAGGCTTGCCTCCACCCGTAAATCCACCGCCGCTCGATTTTCCGCGCATCGGTCCGGCCGGACCTTTCGAGCCCATCGACCGTCGAGTTTTCGGCTTTGCGGGTGCCTTGGCGGCAGGTTTCGGAGTGGTAGATTCGCCCGATTCCTCGGCAAGGCGCTCCGCCTCTTGCGCTTCCTTAGCGTCTAGATAAGCCTGTTTCCTTTCGGCGGGCGTGATATCGCCATATCGCCAGTGGGACATGATCTGTTCCGGCTTAATGATCCGGTGCTCGGGCCGTTCGCCCTTCTTGCGTAACAACGCCACAAACGCGCCTGCTCCCATTCCTTGGTGAGGAAAGAGTCGGTAGCTAGGAAACTCGGCGTAGGTGCTTCGATTGGCCTCAAGGTGCGGAACGACAACGGCTTCGAGTTCGGGATGCTCTTTGAGCGCCCAAGCGATCACCCGTTCGTTTTCCTTGATCGAATAGGTGCAGGTTGCGTAAAGCAGATAGCCGCCGGGTTTGAGGCATTTGACACCGTTTCCAACAATCCGCCTCTGTCGCCCGACGTTCATGTCGACCATGTTCGGCGACCAGCAACCGACGGCGTCCTCGCCCTTGGCAATGAGAGACTGGCCCGAACAAGGAGCATCGGCGAGTACCAAGTCAAACGCTTCGGTGTATTCGCGGGCGTAAACCGAAGGATCGGCACTCCAAACGTAACTTCGTTCGCAACCGCACCGAGCGAGGTTGCCGATAAGTGCTCCCGTACGCTTCCGAATGACCTCATTACAGAGGAGCACATCCGGCTTGAAAGTTCGCCATGCGAAGATTGCCTTTCCTCCTGGGGAAGCGCACATGTCAAGAATGTCCACCACCGGACCTTCTATCGCCAGCATCGCCGAGGCGCTGAAGACAGATGAGAAATCGAGGCTGTAGAACGCACCTTTCGCGTAAAGAGCGTGTTTCGCGGCTCGAAAGTGATCTTGGATGCGAAGGACGTAGTCGGGCTGCCAATCGAACGGAGGCAACTTCGGAAAGGCTCCGATTTCTGGTTTGTCCTGCAGAACGATGATCGCCTGCTCTTTCGATTCCCCCGCCAGAATGGCATCGACAAATTCTTTGCGCTCGTTCTCGTCCGGAAACAGGTCGGACGCCTGCTTCATCATCAAACGGGATCCGGGCTGATCCGTGGACCCGTCGTCCATCTTATCGAATACTTTTCCCGGCTTTTCGGGGCCCCAGGCTGATCCGATCTCTCTCCTTTTCTGCTGGGGCTTCAGCCTGC
>CAZAVC010000168.1:0-5237 GCA_964488265.1 uncultured Fimbriimonas sp. | reverse complement strand
CACCGATCCCATTCAGATGACATTGCAAGGCACCGCTCCTCAGCAACGGGCCGAAACGGGCGCGATTCCCCGGGCGATCTGGTTTGCGCTGACGGGCACCGCCATTGGCCTCTTTATCGGGCTGGTGGAAGAGGTGAGCAAGTCGGCTTGGATTCGATTGCGCCTGGGTCGGAACGAGGGTCGCGAATGGGCACTGGACTCGTCGCAGATGTTCATCGGTCGAGCCGAGAACGTACACATTCCGCTTTTTGGCGACATGAACGTGGCGCCGAATCACGCGATGCTTCAGCGCAGAAACGACGGTTGGTACATTGTGGACGCAGGGACTCCGCTCGGAACGGGGGTGAACGGACAGCGCATTCAAGAAGCGAAGTTGATGCCCGGTTCGGTGATCCAGATCGGTGGTTTCCAGCTTGAGTTTCTGACTCGCGGCGGACCGACGCCGGTTCGGGGTCCGGAAACGTACATCGGCGCTTCCTATCCAATGGGAGGTCCGCAAATGGGGGGAGGTCCACAAATGGGGGGAGGCGGTTATCTTGCTCCTTCTGCGCCCGCTGGACAACCGATGCCGCAACAAATGCCTACCCAAATGCCTGCCCCGGTTGCCGCGCCTATTGTCACTCCAGGATTGCCCTCCAACCCCACCCCAACCTCGGTGATCCCAACCCTTGCGGGCATGGCATCGATGGCCGCACCCTCCCAAGCGGGTCGGCTAGTGGTGATGGACGGACCGCTGACAGGCCAGGGATTCAACGTTCAAGGTCCTATCGAAATTGGTCGAGAAGCCCAGCCCGTGACCATGCCGTACGACACGATGGCATCTCGTCGCCACGCCCGAATAGCCCCCACGCCCGGCGGATTCGAGATCACCGATCTTGGAAGCACCAACGGAACCTTTGTGAACGGAACCAAGGTTTCGTCGCGTCTTTTGCAGACGGGCGATATGATCAAGATTGGGGGAACCACCTTCCGCTTCGAATCCTGACCCTATCCGTCCCGCCATACTCGCCAAGAATCTTTTTCGAACGCCAAAAGCCACCATGCAACCCAACCAACCCAACGATCCGAACAAAACCGTTTTAGGCGCTTCGCCCATGGCGGGAGATCCGAACCGAACCCAGGCAATGCCGGGCGGTTTGGCGGGACTTGCAGGCGGCAATGTGACCCAGGCGATGTCGGCCGCCGACCTGCAACGCACCACCATGATGCAAGCTCCCTCGCAGGGCTTGACGGTTCAGGTCACCGCTTCTAGAGACGTGAGCATGGCGAACGGCCCCGCTCGCGAGCAGTTCCTCATCGAGCTATCCGCCGGGATGGGTGCCTCGATTCCGGGTTACGGCGGCATCGCGGCTTCGGGTCGAACCCCCATGAATCTGTGCCTGGTCATCGATCGATCCGGTTCGATGGAAGGGCCTCCGTTGGAGTACGTGAAGCAGGCGTGCCACTACGTGGTGGACATGCTCACCCCTAACGACGTGCTGAGCATTGTGACCTTTGAAGAGGTGGTGGAAGTGCTCATGCCACCTCAGCGAGTGACCAACAAGGAGCTCATCAAGCAGGGAGTTTCTCGGCTGGTGCCGGGCAACACCACCAACCTGTACGACGGTCTTTCTTTGGGTGTTCAGCAGCTGTTGCAGACTCAAGACGCGTCTCGCGCCACGCGCATGATCGTGCTCACCGACGGCGACCCGACCGCTGGAATCAAAGACTTCAGTGCGCTGGTGAATCACGCGGGCGAGGTGAAGAATCGCGGTATTTCCGCCACGTTCCTCGGCTTCGGTCCGGATTACAACGAGGAGCTACTGGCAGGCATGGCGAAGCGCGCCGGAGGAAGTTACTACTACATCCCTCAGCCGCAGATGATCCCAGAGGTGTTCCGCAGCGAGTTGGAGAAGCTGATGACGACGGTCGCCCGAAACCTGGTGCTGGAAGTGAAGCTTTCTCGGTGGGTTTCCATGCGATCCCCCCAGACCGTTCCGCAAGGCACGGTCACCATTCCCCTTGCCGATATGGAGCGCGGCACCACTCTTCAGCAAGTGCTCGACTTGGAGTTTGGCAATCACCCACTGGGCTGGTATCGGGTGGCGGCGGGCAAGCTGATTTACGAAGATTTGGAGTCGGGTTCCACCAAAACGGTGGATATCGACATGGTGATGGAGTTCACCGCCGATTCGGCTCGGTACAGCGTGCCGCCGAACCCCAAGGTGTCGCAGGCATATCAGGTCGCGGCGGCTTCTAAGGTCGTGGAGAAGACGGTCATGGGACTCAAGACGGGAGTTCTCACCGCCATGGGCGCCATTCAGGAACTGCAGAAGACTCAGATGCTGCTGGTGAGCGAGGGTCGAACCGCCGAAGCCCAAGAGGTGACGATGGCGTTGCGAGCCCTGCAATCGGGAGACACGGGTCAGGCCGAGAAGACCTTGATGGGCACCGCGCTGCACCTAGAGCAGGGCAAGAAGAACACTTAAGCCGCTTAAGCGATGTTTCGCTCGGCGCCTTCTACCGGAATGAGTTTTCCGGATCGGACGTCGTAGATGAACCCTCGCACCGGGATGGTGTTCGGCACCAGCGGGTGGTCGGCGATTCGGTTGACGTCCTCGATGACCGCCAGTTGGGGGTCGCGGATGGTGAGGAAGTTCACGTACCGACCTTCGTGCGAGCCAGGACCCGTTCCTACGTCGACAAAGCCGTTTTCGGTGAGTTGCGCCGTCTCTAGGCTGCTCTCCAGCAGTCCTGCCATGAGATCGTTTGTGAAGAAGAGCATTCCGCAATCGGTGTGATGGATCACAAAGAACTCGCGGGTACCGAGCAGCTTGTAGGAAATCACCAGGCTGCGAATGGCGTCGTCACTGGCTCGACCACCCGCGTTACGAATGACGTGGGCGTCGCCTTCCGCGAGTCCGGCGTACTTGGCGGGGTCCAGCCGAGCGTCCATGCAGGTGAGGATCGCGAATCGGCGGGCGGGGGGAAGAGCCAAATTGGCACGATCACCAAATTCAGCTGCGTAGGCCGAGTTGGCATCAAGAATTTCAGGAAGCACGGATGTCGACATCTTTCGTTTCTGCGCACGGGCTTGGGCGTCCGTTCCACCCGGTGGCAACTTCCGTTGAATGTTAGTTTGAGTGCGTGTCGCCGGCTAAGAATCGTATTTCCAAGACCGTTTGTTAACCTTCGTGATCCGTCATTTGTTTGCAGGACGATCGTGATTTACGAGGCGTTAACGACGGCGATTGGCGGTCACAATAACAGAGTCATGGCAGAGAAGCTGAACGTTCTGATTTGGGATGAAAACCCAGGACACCGATCAATGGAGATCTATCCGGTGGGTCTTCGCGAGGCGATTGCCGAGGGCTTGCGAGGTCTGGACACCGCCGGGGAACTCGAGGTCAAAACCGCTCACCTGGACGAGGAAGAGCAGGGCGTTCCGCAAGGGCTATTGGAATGGGCCGACGTTCTGATTTGGTGGGGTCACGCTCGCCACGGCGAAGTGAACGACGAGCTTGCCGAGCGTGTGAAGGTTCGAGCGCACAAGGAAGGCATGGGCTTTGTCTGCCTTCACTCGGGTCACTATTCCAAGACCTTCAAGGCGGTTTTGGGAACCTCCGGTCATCTGAAAGGCGGCTGGCGAGAATCGAACGACTCGGAGACGATCCGCGTGTGCGCTCCTTGGCACCCGATCTGCGAGGGCGTTTCCGACTTCGTGATCGAAGCGGAAGAGATGTACGGCGCACCTTTCGAGACGCCCGCTCCGCTGATGAACATCTTCCAGTCGCGATTCTCCATCGACGGCGCCACCTTCCCGTCGGGGATGATCTGGACCGTGGGCGAGGGGATCGACCCCGAGTTTTCTTCAGGTCCGGGGAACGGCGTTCACCAGGGCCATGGCGTGGGTCGAGTGTTCTACTTCCGCCCGGGTCACGAGACGTATCCGACGTATTTGAACGCGGAAGTTCGAAAGGTGATCTTCAACGCGGTACGTTGGGCGGGCAAGAAGACGTCGGCTCTGGGCGAGTAGAACCCTCGCCCCTCCCGGGGAGAGGGTGGTCCCGACGGGACCGGGTGAGGGGTCCGTTGACTGGTAACTTGCCGTGAAAGGTCCGGACTTCATTCCCCTCCACGGAGGGGAATGCTTCCGACCAACTACTTCGCCGCAGCGACGATCGCGTTCACCATCTCCGGGTGCTGAACCGCCCCCGACGTTCGGTTGAACAAACCGCCCGCCAGACCGATATCCCACAGCATTGGAACCGCGCCGTGCTTGGTTGCCGAGAGCGTCACGTACCGATTCCACGCCAACTGATACTTCTTATGACCCGCGAACTTCGGCTTTTCCATCGCCGCGTACTCGCCGAGAATCACCGGAATCCCTTTGTCCACAAAGTTCGTTTTCATCAGCTTGAACTGCTCATCGCAATGAGCCTCGCCGCCCCAGTTGTCGGTCACCTTAGGGTCGGTGGCACCCTTGCCCCACTGCCAAACATCGCTCTTTTCGTTGAGGGTGAAGTTGTAGGGGTCGTAGTAGTGAATCTCCATCGCCAGCCGACCCTTGACCGTGTCTTTCGGCATCACGGAGTTGAACTTAACGGTGTGGCCAATGTTGGTATTGAAGCCTTGAACCACTAAGAACCGGTTCTCGTTTTTCCCGCCGATCTCCCGAACCGTGTTCACAAAAAGCTGGTTGTATCCGTTCTGCACTTCGGCGTACTCCTTTGTGGGCGGGCCGTAGTCGCCTTCCACCATGACCTCGTTGGTCCCGGCAAAAAGGAGCTTAGAATCGTAGTCTTTGAAGGTCGCCGCAAGCTGTTGCCAGAACGCCCGGAGCTTCGCTTCGCTCGCGTCTTTTGCCTTGGAAGTGGGTTGAAGCCAGCCGCCATCCCAGTGGACGTTGAGCATTACGTACAGGTCGGCTTCGAGCGCCATGTCTACGACCTCTCGAACCCTCGCGAGCCACTTCGGCGAAATCTTGTGGTTGGGTTGGGCGTACTGCGAGTACGCCGCGGGGATGCGAACGCTCTTGAAGCCCGCCTTCCGAACTGCCTTGAAATAAGCCGGCTGAGTGAGCGGATTACCCCAGGATGTCTCTGCAGGAATCGCCTCCAGCGTGTTGCCGAGGTTGATCCCGGGTCGCAATGTCGCCGCAAAGTTCTTGACGTTCAGGGAATCGGCAATCGGGCTTACTGGCGGAGCCGAAGTCGCGGGCATCCACATTGTTGCCGCGCATAAAACAAGAGTGGTCA
>CAZAVC010000167.1:0-5250 GCA_964488265.1 uncultured Fimbriimonas sp. | reverse complement strand
CGGGACCTTTCAGGCGAAAGCCGAAAAGTTTTAGGCTTTTCGAAGGCCGAGTTCGGCCCACTGCTGTGCTTCGATAGGACTCGGAGCTTGCATCAGAGGGTCGGTACCTTGGCCGGTCTTGGGGAAGGCGATGACTTCTCGAATGTTCTCCGTGTCGGTGAGAAGCATGATGAGACGGTCGATTCCCCAAGCGATACCTCCGTGTGGGGGTGCGCCGAAGGAGAACGCCTCCAGCAGGTGACCAAACTGTCCCGCCTGGGTCTCCTCATCGATCCCCAACAAAGTGAACGCTCTCTTCTGAATATCCGATCGGTGGATCCGAATAGAACCGCCCGCCGCTTCGCTGCCGTTGCAGACCATGTCGTACGCTTGGGCCCGAACCTTCCCCGGGTCGGTCTCCATCATCTCCAGGTCCTCCGGTTGCGGGGCCGTGAACGGGTGGTGCATGGAAGACCAACGATTGTTCGGAGCATCAAACTCTACGAGCGGGAAGTCTAGGACCCACATGTAAGCGAGCTTTCGCGGGTCGCGCAGACCTAGCCGATCGCCAATTTCCAGTCGCAAGCGATACAGGACGTTGTTGCCGGCTTCATAGCCATCAGCTATGAAGCAAAGGAGGTCGCCCGCTTCCGCTTTGGCAGTCTCGACGATGCCCTTGAGCTGATCAACGGTGAAGAACTTCGCGATAGAGGATCGAACCTTGAGGCCGTTTCCAAGGTCCGCGCCCTCCCCTTCGCTTTCGACTGCGAGGGAGGCCATTCCCTTCGCGCCGAACTCTCGGCAGAAGTCCTCCAGGACGCCTACTTCCTTTCGGGAAAGCTTGGCACCGCCCGGGTATCGAACGCCGCGAATCTTGCCACCCGCTTCGAGGGTGTTCTTGAAGACGCCAAATTCGCAGTCGGCAACCGAGTCTGAGACATCAAACAAGGTGAGGCCGAACCGAATGTCCGGCTTGTCGCAGCCGTACAGGTCCATCGCTTCCGCATACGTCATGCGAGGGAATTCGCCGACGGCTTCTTTATCCAGCCCAAACTCCTCAATGATTCCGTTGACGACCGACCGAACCATGCCTTCATTCAATTGAAGGATGTCTTCTTGGTCAATGAAGGACATTTCAAGGTCAAGCTGGGTGAACTCCGGTTGACGGTCTGCGCGGGCGCTTTCGTCTCGGAAGCAGCGAGCAACTTGGTAGTAGCGCTCGACTCCTGCCACCATCAGCATCTGCTTGTACTGCTGAGGAGATTGAGGCAGGGCATACCAAAGGCCGGGCTCCATTCGATAGGGAACCAGGTAGTCGCGCGCTCCCTCTGGAGTGGACTTTGTGATAATCGGTGTCTCTACTTCGAGAAAACCTTGACCGTCTAGATACTGGCGAATTCGCCGAGTAGCTGACGCCTTGATGGCGAGTCGCCGATACATGGAAGCGCGTCGAAGGTCCAGATAGCGGTGCTTGATGCGCAACTCTTCGTTCACGTTGCCCATTGCCGATTCGTCGCTGACCGGGAAGGGAAGCGGCTTACTCTCAGAAAGGACCTGAAAGCCCGTGACCTCCACCTCAATGTCTCCGCTAGGAAGGTTGGGATTCTTCGTACCCTCGGCGCGCTCTTTCACCAGTCCACGAACTTCTAAACAAGCCTCGTGGCGGAGAAGGTCGATCGACTCAAACTTAGCCGGATCGATAAGGGCTTGAACAAGCCCGGTGCGATCACGAAGATCAACGAAACAGACGCCTCCGAGGTCACGAACACGGTGTGCCCAGCCGTTGAGAACGACTTCCGAGCCGACATGTTCTTTGCGTAATTGACCGCAAGTGTGCGAGCGTTTCTGAAACTTCATGATTTAAGGGTTGTAGGATACCTTTTGAACCTATTTAGACGAGAAATGCAAGAACGGTGCCGTCCCTGAGGACGACACCGTTCTTTGCCTTAGTTTTTAGAAAAGCAGCTGTTAGGCTTTCTTGCGCTTTCGTGCGAAAGCGAGAAGACCCGCCGAAAGGGCGATCATGGTGGCAGGTTCCGGCACCGGAGCAGCGCCATCGAAGTTCAGGATGTGCATCTCGCCGGTTCCGTTGAAAGAGTTGGCGACAAGCTGGCCGTTGATCTGACCATTGTTGAACGTCACGTTTGCGTTCGGCGCGACAACCGAGCCGAAGAGACCGATGCCGCCGAACTCCAAGCTGGTTGCTTGGCTAAAGTTAAGCAGAACCTTACTTCCAGAGACTCCACCCTGCAGGCTGAAACCGGCATTCTTGAACTGAGTCGAAGTTCCCGAGACGTTGACGATGACCGTCGCGGTCGAAGGGGCGTTGATGGTGAAGCTGTTCGCTGCTGCGAGGTTCGCGCCGCTCACGTTGAACACTCGAAGATCGCCCGTACCGCCGGAGAGCGAAAGACCACCGAACTGGAAGTTGGTGGTTCCGTTAACCGGAAGCGTGCTCCAGAAGTTGGATCGAACCGAAAGATCGTTCATCGCCGCCGGAATGAACGAAGGACCGCTGAGCGGCAACAGAGAGCCGTTCAGAACCGTGAAGCCCGAAGTGGTCGGGGTTGCGTCTCCCGTTCGCGCGTCACCGAAGAACACTTGTCCGTTGTTCCACTTGAAATCGCCATCCACCTGTAGTGCGGTTCCAGAGAAACCGTTCATCTTAGAGGCGATTGAGTAGTTCTGAACGTCCAAGTTGCCACCCACGGCAACTCGACCTTCGACATCAGAGTTGATGCCCGTGAAGTTCTGGCGCACGAGGACGTTCCAGTTGGCCGCTGGGCCAAGAACGCCGGCTTGAGCGTTTGCAGACGAGGAGAGAATTGCTGATGCGGAAAGAACCGCCAGACCTAAAAGCCCTTTCGAAAATTGAAACACGTCTGATATGACCTTATATCAAGGGCGTATGTTCATCCTTTTTGGTTCTTTTAACCTATTCTTTGCAAGAAGGCGATGAATCCAGTAGATTTGCCTATGGGGTTCTTAACGCAACCCTAACGTTGCTGCAAGCGTATCGCACTTTGGAGACCCGGAGAACTTGGTAGACAACCTATTCCGCTCTAAAATGTGATCTCAGTGGCATCGATTCAAAGCACGGAAACCAAGCAATCCTCATCCATTCCGAATTACCGAAAAGTCGTCCGGCAGGCTCTCCCCGAGTCGTTTTTTAAGACCGACTACACCCCGTTGTGGTGGATCCCATTCCACCTCGCGATCATTGGTCTGGGGATATGGTTGCTCAAGAGCCACTTTCACCCGCTTTCGGCATTGCCCATTGCCCTTGTGATCGGGCATTCGTTCGGTTGTCTTGGATTTATTGCTCACGACATCGCTCATGGTGGGACCATCAAATCGATTCCTTTGCGCGATCTCCTCTCGGGCATTGCCTTTTCGCCCTTTGCCATCGGCCCCATGCTCTGGCGCAAGTGGCACAACGGCGAGCACCATACGCATACTCAGGTGCAGGGTGTCGATCCGGACCACCTCTTCACGATGGAGCATTACGAACGCTCCCCCATCCTCCAGTTTCTCTATCGGCTCCACCCCGTTCTCCGGAATCTGGTGATCTTCGGATCTTTCACTTACCGAATGAGCCAGCAGATGATGCGAATGTTTTTCGCCTACATGTTTGCTCGAAACATCACGGTTGCGGAGCGGCTGACCATCTTCTTCCAACTTGTTCTTCCGGTGGCATTTTGGGCAGGCGGAACCCTTGCTCTTGGATCACAGGTGTTTTGGTGGGGTTACTTCTTCCCGCTTTTGGTGGGCAACGCCTTGGTTATCGCCTACATCGCGACCAATCACTTCTTGAATCCACTGGCAGACGAAAGGGACGTGCTCGCCACTTCGCTGTCGGTAACGCTTCCGAAATGGCTCGGTTGGTTAGACGCTCTGCACAGCCACTTTGGAGCCCATGTTGCGCACCACCTCTTCCCGCAAGCTTCCCCTCGGTTCGGTAGACAGATTGACGAGAAAATAAAGGAGCTGTTCCCGGATCGTTATCATGAGATGCCTCTCACCTTGGCACTCAAGCTGCTGTGGGATACCCCCTGGGTTTACGAAGGGAAAACCGTTCTTAAGGACCCCCAGTCCGGCAAATCCTCGGGAACGCTTGGGCACGGGCTGGAACATTAGCCTTTCCTGCCGTACACCATGCGGCAGGCGCTGTCCTCTAAATAATGCCTTTTAGTGACGCGTGTCATGCCGTAGAGTAAGGGTATGTCCGCGTTTGCTACATCGTTGTATGCACTCACCTTATTGGGTCTCACATCCGGCGGGGTCAGGCCGATGCCGCAAGGTGGAAACTCGCTTGTCTCGAATGGTGACTTTGCGAATGGGTTGACCGCATGGGTGTCCGAAGGGTCGAACAAGCCGAGTGCTACGCTACAACGCACCGGACCTCCCGGATTTCCAGCCAGCGTTGCCCTTCGGTACAAGCTGACGGATGCACAAAACGCATGGGACACTCAATTCGGGCAGGTTGTGACCAAGTCCGTTGGCAAAGGTGATGTAGTCTCAGTGTCGCTTTGGCTTAAGTCAGAGCCAAAGGGTCAGGCGAGTCTCATTTATGAACTTGCCGAGGCGCCGCACAGCAAGATTCTTCAAGAAGACGTCTTCCCGGACAAGGTTTGGCGCGAGTATCGAATCGCGTTCAAGACAGACCGGGCATACGAGCCGGGCAAATCTCAGTTCAAGCTCTTCCTAACGGGCAAGTCCGGAAATCTCTCTATCGCCGGGGTGAAAGTAGAAAATCTAGGACCGACGGGTGATCTCTCGCGATTGCCATCGTTTCTGGGAAGTCCCAGTTACGATCGCCAAACCGAGGTCATCGCCGCCGCAAAGAAGCGAATCGCATCGCTTCGCAAGGGTCCAGCGACCGTGACCGTCTTGAATGCGGCGGGGAAGCCGGTGCCTAATGCCACCGTAAGGCTCACTCAAACCGCCCATGAGTTTCGCTTTGGGACGGCCGTAGTGCCAACCCTGATTTTGGATACGGGGCCAAACGGTCAACGTTACAGAGAGATCCTAAAGAGATGTTTCAATACCGCCACCTTTGAGAACCAACTCAAATGGCGCATGGAAAGCCCAACAATCTTTCCGAATGAGGTTCTTCCCGCGTCGGATTGGCTCGCCAAAAATGGAATTCGGCTACGAGGTCACACGCTGGTGTGGGGAAGTCGCCAAAACCTGCCTGATGGAATCATGGACTTGCCTGTCGAGGAAGCGAGGAAGAGAGTTCGAGAGCACGTCCGAGACTACGCGGCAAAG
>CAZAVC010000166.1:0-5286 GCA_964488265.1 uncultured Fimbriimonas sp. | reverse complement strand
GAAGGCTCGAAGTATTCGGGTCGATCCTTCGTATCCGAGATACGCGTAGGAGGTGGCGTACAACATAGTCGCCGCGTAAAGTTTGTGTGCAAACTCCTGCTCGATATCTAGGCGGTTGTAGGCTTGTTTTGCCCATCGATACGACTTTGCCGCGTTGCGATGTTGATAGAAACGGCTTAGGCCGCACATCGCAGATCCGATCCTCAACCGGTCTCCCGATTCCCACGCGATCTTTAAGGCTCGGCGAGCATAGGTTCTCCGCTTTTCGTCGTCTTTATCCTGGTTGTGATCGGACTGAAGATGCAGGTTCATCAGAAGGAGCCGATCGAGGTCGCGCACTTTCTTCCTTCCGATCCGCTTGAGAAGTTCATCTGAGTTTTGGATCCCCTCCACAAGGAAGCCCATGGCATACCAATACTCAAATATCAGAACTGCAACATCGGTAGCATATTGAAACTTGCCGCGTGCAGCTGCGAGATTCATTCGATGCCGGACATCACCGTAGAGCACCTGAATCGGTCCCAGTTCCCCTTCTTGGGCAATCGCCAAGGCCCACTCATCCAACCGTTTGTCCAGGGCCCGATGCTGTTCGGGCTGGAAGAGAAACTCTTTCGCAATTTGCATCCCGATCGGATCAGGCTGGAAGAACTTCTCTTGGCGATCGGTCTCGAAGGCGTTGAACCAGCACCACTCGTAAAGGCCGTTGAAGGCTTCGAAGACTTCTGATTCTTCAAGCGTGTCCTGCACAAGATAGACCAGGTCAGAGAGCCGGAACGCCCCCTTTAGCTCTCCAATGGCGGCAATCAGAAAACGCTGGTTTTCATCTGCGGCATTCCACGCCGGACGCCAACCGTCCCGAAGACTTGTCTTGGAGTCGGACCCGCCAAAGCGATCGAGGGCTTCATCAGAGAACTTGGCGATCTCGGTGAGCGTAAATCGGTCGACGAGAGTCGCGGCCTGCTCGATGCCTGCCGGATTACCCCCAAGCTTTTCAATGAGGTCGATAAAGGCCCCACGCTCTTCCACGCCAATATTGAAGTTAGGTTGGATGAATTGAGCCCGGTCTAGGAAGAGGTCTACCGAGTCAAAAGCAGCGCTCGAGGCAACTTCGTCCAGAACAACGGGCCGGGACAAGCCACCCAGGACCATCTGAGCTACGCCGGGAATGGCTAGCAACCTTCGAGTCGTTACGACAATGGTCAGGTTTGGACACTGACTGATGAGGAGTTCGACAATCGTTTGAATGGCTTCGATGTTGCTCTCGGCCCGGTGAAGAGCAACGATCAAATCCCGGTCGCCGATCTGCTCTACCAAACGATCGAGTTGAGACGTGGCATAGCCGTCAATCTGGCCCGAGATTTCTGCAACCAAGTTGGTGAGGATTCCAGAAAATGTGGCAGTGACGATTCGGCGCGAACCTTGTTGGTGGATGGTCGATAGGACCTCTTGAACAAGCGCACTTTTGCCGATTCCGGGTCCCCCACCCACGACGACACACCTGTTTAACTCTAGGTACTTCGCCAGAAGATCGCGCTCTGCGAGACGCCCGTAAAACGGGGCATGACGGTACAGGTTCGCCTGAGCCATGCCCGATCCTTCTAGATCTATTAAGCCGAGCCAGACCCCGGTTGGAGAAAGGTCGAAGAACGATTCCTGAGACAGGGGGCCAGATTCGATGATCTCCCAAGCGAGGGACTTTTGAATCTTCATTCCATCGAACGAGGTCTCCAAGAGAAACCATCGGTCATTCAGACCGGGTCGGAAGAGAAAGGCGTTCCACTTCTCCACCCCTTCCAGCAGGACGAGCTTGTTCACCGCATCGGGTGGCACCAAAAAAGCTCTCGTACCGGCACCCGGTTTCAACCCTAGCGTCAGCAGGACTTGGACAAGATCAACCGGAGGCGGTTGTAGGAATTCTAGAACCAGCAGCAAAAGAACCCAGACCCCTGAAAGCGGTTTGCTGCCGCCGGACTTTTGTTCGGCGGCAGAGCCGTAGTTTATCTGGTCAAAGATCGAATGATGGCGATGAATAGACCCGTGTTGAGGACCGTATTGAAAATATCCTCAAACGTCGATTTTGATTCAGTCAAACGAGCGACCATGACCTTCGTTGGAACAAAGATCGTATCGCCCAGTTCGATCCGGGTGGAGGGTCGACCCTTGATGATTGTGCCGGTTGCACGGATAACCAAGACCTCGCGCTGATCGGCATCTTGTGTGTAACCACCCGAGCGATCGGTGTAGTACCGCAGATCACGTCCAGGGACAAACAGAACGTTCGACGGAAGGATGACAGCACCCTTGATAGACACCGTATTGGGCTTCTCTGGAATGTAGAGAATGTCTCCGTCCTGAAGTTCGATGTTGTCTCGAACCTTCTCGTTCTTAATGGCCTGATCCACCCGAAGAGGAACGTTACCAAACGTTTCGAGTTCGTTCGAACTGAGTTCGCGGGCCGGGGTGACCGTCTCTCGCTTGAGGAGCGTGGAGTTGGAAAGGTCCGGTCCAGTCGCCGCTCCGGTTTGCGGCATCATCGCACCCGTAAGACCGATGTTTGGTAGCCCACCTTGACCCGACTTCTGAAGGACGCGAATCTTATCGATGTCCGACTTTGCAAGCGCTCGAATATATTCTTGCGACTGAACGGTCTTCAAGATCTCTTGAACCCGTGGCGTTAAGCGAATCTGCGCATCGGTTGAGAGCCGCTCCGGATCGCGGGTGAACTGAGCTCCTTCGCTCCAGGCATCGGTCATGAGGCCACCCGCCCGCTTCACCAGATCGCTGATCCGTTCGCCCTTGCGGCGAATGGCGTACACGCCAGGCTGCTTGACTCGGCCAGAGATGGACACCAGAATCGGCTTCAGTAGGATGTCTGAATCTGCGAGCACGCTAACGACATCGCCATCGCCCAAAACCGGGTTGTTTCGCGAAGTGATCACATCTGCAATATCAATCTTCGCAGAGGCTTCATCTTCCTTCTTGAGCGGCTTGGCGTATTCCAGCGCGTTCGCCGCGTTGGGCAACAATCCACCCGCTAGATCGATGAGGTCTTTAATGGTGAGGTTGCTCGAACGAGGGTAGGTTCCTGGACGCTGAACTGCACCCACGATGGTAACCGCCTGCTCGGGGCGATACTGAGTCTCGTCCGCTCGGAAGACGGTGACTCGGTCTCGATCCGTGA
Organism: uncultured Fimbriimonas sp.; assembly: GCA_964488265.1. Taxonomy (GTDB): domain Bacteria; phylum Armatimonadota; class Fimbriimonadia; order Fimbriimonadales; family Fimbriimonadaceae; genus Fimbriimonas. The sequence continues at coordinate 2,105 of CAZAVC010000166.1, read as the reverse complement.
GAAGAACGTTGTCTTGGGCGTTCCCCTTGATTGCGCCAATCAGATTCACTCGAATGAGCGGACCTTCCGAGCCGTCGTCGTTTCGACGTCGAATGAACGCGTATTCGCCGAAGGCTTCCGGAAGAAGACCGCCCGCTTGCAGAACAAGGTCGGCAAGGCGGAGCCCATCCACCCGGTTGTAGGTTCCGGGCCTTTGCACCGCTCCGATAATCTCTACTCGGCGCTCGCCGATGAACTGAGCGGTTCTCAACGAGTACACCACCAGTCGATCGCGAGGTTTGAGCGGTAGGTTGGCTTCGGGATCGCGATCGAGAGCTTTCTTCAAATCAACGCGAAGAAGCGTCTCGGTCAGGTCGTCGTTAAGTCGATAGAGGTCCGCCCTCTCGGTGTACGCGTCTTTCATAAGGCCACGGGCCTTGGTGATGAGATCCGCGACCGTCATCTTGGACTCGTACGGATACTCACGCGGTTGATCGACGCTGCCGTTTACGGACACCGCGTTCAACAGGGTGTCTCGAACGGGAAAGAAAGTGACGACATCGTTCGACCGGACAAACGGCGAAGACTTAGCCGCCCGAGCGGTGAGATCGACGTTGAGCAGGATCTTCTCCTTGCCTGGATCGTACGATTCCACTTGGACTCGGTCGAGAATGGCGGACGGCTCGGCACCACCTGCGTAGGCAAGGGCATCTTCGAGTCGCTCGGTGGGCAGGGTTTCGTAAACCGCGGGTCGCCGAACTTCACCCTTCATCGCCACTCGGTTGCCTGCGGTGGGAACCAGAATGAGGTCGCCGGGCATGAGCGGAACGTCTTGCGAAGAGTCGCCCCGCAGTAGCAAGCCGTAAAGATCGATGGTCTTCGGGGCGGCGTTTGCCCTTCGAAGTTCGATGCGACGCATCGAGCCCAACGGAGTGGGACCACCTGCTAGGTAAAGCGCATTGAACAGCGTCATTACCGATGGCACTTGGTAGTTCCCTTGCGCGACCACCTCTCCGACCACCGAAATGCTGATCGTTCTTAGTTCATCGAGGGTGACAGTGACCTCAGCATCGCGAATGACTTTGCCAAGTTCGCGGGCGATTGCCTTTTCGGCAGCAACGAGGTTTTGACCTCGCACAAGAAGTGGCTTGGACACACCGGGAACCGTTAGGTAGCCGCGAGAGTCGACCTGAATGACAACGTTCTCAGCCGCGCGAGTAGGGCTGGAAATTCGCAGCTTGAGTTTATCGCCAGGACCCAGAAGGTACCGATCTGGCGCGGGCATTTGGACATTGACGAAGCCCGTAACGGCTGGATCGACGACCCCTTGGGTTGCATCTACCGGGTTGGGCTTAACGGCAAGTTCTTTGAGCGGCTCCGTTAGTAGGCGACGTCGGTATTCGACGAGGGCTCGCGCGGAGGAGAAGTACGAGTAACCGAACAGCTCCATGCCTTCGAAAGGACCAGTGCGGAAGATGTACCTGGGCGTGGGATCGACCGGGGCGTTAGGCCCCACTCGGTTGTCGTTGGACTTGGTAGGCGGAGCCGTATCTTCGCCGAGTTTCTTCTGCTCGCCACTATTCCCGTTTCCGCCGTTCCCGTTTCCGCCAGTGCCGTTTCCGTTGGTTTTTTGGGGAGGAACCTTTTGGTCATTCCCTTTGGTAGGCGGCTCGGTTTGCTTCTTCGGGTCTTCTTGTTTTTTCTGATTTCCTCCCTGAGCGGTAACAGCCAGCCAACCAAGCGACTGGGGCCCCAAGGCGGCGGCGTTGACCGAACCGAGTCCGGTGAACACAGAAAGCGCTACCCCAACAAGAACATTGAGGGAACGACGAGTAAGCGAAAAAGCTCGCATCCTGCCCGATAATTTACCAGAGAGTTCCAGATTCACCTAGGAAGAAATTGAACCTGAAGCCAATTGGCCGTTCGGGCACACAAAACGCCCCATGAGGAGTAATTGGGGACCATTTTGTGAATTCGGCAGAGGATTGCCGAGCACTCCAAGAAAGGAGTGGTGCGCGAGGAGAGACTCGAACTCTCACGACTTGTGATCACTACGACCTCAACGTAGCGCGTCTACCAATTCCGCCACCCGCGCGTGGACTGAGAAGTGTACCACAAGGTCTTCC
>CAZAVC010000165.1:0-5296 GCA_964488265.1 uncultured Fimbriimonas sp. | reverse complement strand
TAGTAATATTAAGTTTTGTAGTATTAATTTTTATTTTAATTAATTTTTTTTAAATATCTTTATTATCTAATACAATACTAATAGAGATGTGATAACTATAATATTTTTCGACTTTCTTTAGTTTATTTTTGTTATTTTTTTTATTTTTATTTATTAGTTTATCTATTATACCGAACCAGCGCGAGTGCGCCGATGCCCAGAACGATCATGGAAGCGGGCTCGGGCACTGCAGTCAGCAAAACATTATCAACCCAGCCAGAAGATCCAGTGCTACCCCTGCCTGATCCCAAGTAGATGGCGTCTGCGGTCCAATTAGCGTAAGTGCCTCGGCTAAAAGTGGAATGGTGGCCCTTCACATCGTTCACAAAGAACTCGATTCCATCAGGAGCAACCACAATGCTTAACTTGGTCCAATCCTTGGTCCGGGCGGGTGCTAGGTCTAGGGCAAACCATCCGTTCCCTGGATAGCCGGCTTGCCCGATGCGGGCGTTCCATTTTGTGTGGTCGGTGGTGTTAAGAGGAATCACGTTCCCATTCGCATCCATAGTGCTCGTCGAGCCACCGACGGCACCGATTGCAAGAATCTGGTCGGTGATTCCGTTACCATTTCCGTCTTTGCCAAAGGAGCGAATCTCCATCCACTGGTTAACTCCGGCCGTGAGAGAATTGAGTGAGAGATAGAACGTGAAGGTGAATGTATGGCTCGCTGGAATCGGGTCTATGAGCTTGACCCATTGGTTCGCGGCTTGAGTGCCGCCTGAATTACCATGACGAACAAACGCCGAACAGAGCCCTTCATAAACAGGAAACGGAGAATAGTAAATCTGCGGAATTTCTGGTTCACCGTTCGACAAATGTGTCCACTTAGAGAAGTCGCCGGACTCGAATCCGTCGCTAAAAATGATGTTTGCCTGAGCCCCGGAAACAAGGATCAATGCAGCTGAAGTAAGAATAACTCGGTTCATTAAAAGCACCTCAACCCGGGTTTATTGCAGGAAGATTGAAGCAGATAATAACACTTTTCCGTCCCCGCAGGGTTTTTTTTTACGGTCCCTGAGTCGGATGGTTCTAGATAAACAAGAAGGGGCGATGCATTTGCATCGCCCCTCTTTGTTCGTCTTCCGGTTTGGCTTACTTGGAAGATCGTCGCTTGCGGACCAGCGCGAGAGCGCCGATGCCAAGAGCAACCATCGAAGCAGGCTCGGGGACAGCGCTCGTGGAAACCGAAACGTCGTCGTAGTAGCCGGTAGTAGCTGCAGAGCTAAGACCAGATCCGATGACCACCGAGTCGGCGGTCCAGGTGGTGGAAGTTCCTCGGCTGAAGACTCCGTTGTGGCCCTTCACACCGTTGACGAAGAACTCGATTCCGGTAGGAGCAATCACTACATCGAACTTCGTCCAGTCCAAAGTTCGGTTTGCGGCTTGGTCCAGCACAAACCAACCTGCGTTGGCGTAACCTGCGAAAGCGACTCGTGCCTGCCATTTGTTGGTGTTGCTGAGTGTAGAAACGCCGTTGTTGGCGTCAAGAACGTTCGTCGCACCGTTGTAGGCGCCGATGGCGACGAGTTGATCGAGCGATCCGCCGAACGTATCGTTGGTGTAGGAACGAACTTCAGCCCACTGACGGTTGCCCGCAGCGGCAGCGCCAAGCTTGAGATAGTAGGAGAAGGTGACCGTTTCGGTAACGGCGATTCCGGCGAAGGACTTGTACTTGCGACCGATACCGCTTCCACCTGCCGTACTCGTTCCGACAACGGCTGCAGCGTAAGTGCCTGCGTAGACCGGATCGGTCACGATGGTCGGAACTTCGGGTTCGGTGTTTCCGTCGCCCGTCCAGTTGGAGAAGTCGCCGGACTCGAATCCGTCGCTAAAGATAACGTTTGCCTGAGCCCCGGCAACAAGAGCCATTACAGCCGCAGAAAGAATAACTCGGTTCATTACAAGCACCTCAGCCCGCAAATTTGCAGGTGATTACAGCCTAAGAATAACACGTTTGCCCGTAAATAAGCTTGCCGGTAGCAAAGCCGGCATTTATGCCGGCTGACCTTAACGAGCTTTAAACACAAGGTCCGCAAAAACCGGACAATGGTCGCTGGCTCGGGTGGGTTTGCGCACGTATTCGGCTCGACCCTCATCGTTCCTTCGAGTGGTGCCGTACTGACCCCTCAGCGCGTCATCCGCCGAGTAAATGGTTGCTTTGGCGCCCTCTGCGAGCGACGGCGAAACCAGAATTTGGTCGAACAGAATGTGGGTGGTCTTTAGATCGTCGGGGAACTTGTAGTCGATCCCGCGAGTCCGCTCGTTTTCGGCCATCGCGCCGGGGGTGAACGGCTGAATGTTCGATCCCGCTTTGTAGTCTCGAGCCAGACCGTGGGTGACGCCATCTTTGCGATACAGGTCTTGCATGAGGTTCACCAGCAACCGAGATTCCCCAACAGGTCCGCCCTTTGCCATGAGGTCGCCCGATTCCAAAATGTTCACGCTCACGTCGTCAGGGGAGTCGTTGAGATCGCCCATGACGATGTGGTTCTCGTTCTTGAGACCGCGTAGATAGCCCGCCAGCAACGCCGCGCCGAATTCACGCTGAGGGTCGGTTTGGAGTCGACCACCGGATCGAGACTTCATGTGCAGGGAGTAAACAGAGAACCGGACTCCGGACGGCGTTTCCACAACCGCCTTGAGCACGTCTCGCTTGCCGGGGAATGCGTAGTCGTAGTACGAATCCTTAAAGACCATCTCCGAAGAGACCAGCTTGAGCGGTTGCCGAACGGCGATGCCGACTTCTTGGTCCTCGCCCTTGTCATCCTGCATGGCAATCTCCCAGCCGTCGTCTAGGATCTGCTTCATCGCCCGCTTGCTCTGAACCTCTTGGAAGGCAAGGATGTTGGGCTGAATGTTCTTGAGCACCGATTTGAGATTGGCGATCCGGTCCTCGCGAGCTTCTTCGCTGAACCATTCGATGTTGTAAGACATCACTCGGAGCTTGACCTCTCCCTGCGGCGCGGGGGTGCCCGCATCTACGGGCTGAAAGATTCCGAGGCTTAAAACAAAGGTCAGTCCGAACGTTGCCCGCCAAACGGATCGCAAAGGAAGGGAGGTACTCATGGCTCTGCAAGTAATTGTGAACCGGTCTTTTGGCGGCAGTTCCACCCTTGCTCCTCTCGTGCAGGATTTGAACCTTTCGGGATTTTCCTTGCTGACGATGTTTTGACGTTTGAGTTTGATACTGCCTATATGCGGCAGTGGCGATGATGCATGAGGTTAGGTGCAGATGTGCGTAGGTAATCTTGGAGTTCCGGTATGCATCGCCCAACCTGTTTCTTGCGACTGTTCGGTCGGTTCGAAATCACGGTCTCGGGCAAATCCATCCCCGCAGAAATTGTGGGTAAAGATCTCCAAGTCTTGGCTCTTCTGGCATTGGACCTTGGGCAACTACAAAGCCGAGAATCCGTTGCCGAGCAGATCTGGCCCGACGCAGACCCGGATCGTAGCCGACAACGCTTGCGGCAGGCACTTTCTAACCTTCGTAAAGCGTTTGCAGGCCTGGGAGAAGATCCGGACGAAGTCTTCCTTTCCGAGGGAAAGCGACTAGTGGGCCTCTCTGCCGAACGTGTTGCGACCGACGTTCAGGAGTTTTTGGCAAGGGTGAAGGGATCGCGCCGTGCAGCGAGCGATGCCGAGCGGCAAACGCTCCTACGCAAAGCGCTCAGCCACTATCGAGGTCCTTTTCTGTTAGGCGAGGAAGAAGGCTGGGTGGTGGATCGCCGAGCGATGTTGGAAGACCTCTTCTTGGCGTCGCTGAAATCGCTGAGAGCTCATCCCACGGACCGAATGGAGCAGATTCTGCTTGCGCATGAAACTCTGAAACGAGATCCGTTCAATGATTCCGCGTTAGACACCATCGCAGCCGCATTGGAAGAGATCGGCCTGGAGAGAGCGGTTGGGCACTCGCGGATTGTTGCCGTGCCGCACATGGTCGATCGCTTTCTGGGTCGAGACCAAGAGCTTGAGCTCCTGACTCAGCTTGTGCAGGGCGGTAGAAGACTCATAACCCTGGTGGGTGCGGGGGGAGTGGGCAAGACTCGCCTCAGCGTGGAGTTTGCTCACCACTTTGCCAAGTCTCTAGCCGCTTCCCCAAGCGAGCCGTGGCACTTTCTTTTTGTTCAATGTGCAGAAGAGCACACGTGGGAGGGCGTGAAGCAAGCGATCACCGCACTGGTTCGGCAAGTGACCGAAGAACCCTCGACCGACCTGGGCGAGCTCACGCGTTCGAATCGAACGTTGCTAGTGCTAGACAATCTGGAGCAAATCTTGCCCAACCCAGCCGAGCCCGTAGAGGACCTCTTGCGCGAACATGGTCCGCTCACCGTTTTGTGCACGTCTCGAAAAAGCCTGGGAGCAAAAGGCGAAACTGTTTTGGACCTAGGGGCAATGGCCCTGCCCCCAGTGGATGTGGATTTGGAAACGCTCAAACATTCGGCGGCAATGAGCCTCTTTGCGGATCGCGTGCTGGAAGTTCGACCCCGGTTTGTTTGGAAACAAGAGGACTGGGAAGCGGCGGCGAAAATTGTGCGGTCGCTGGACGGTCACCCGCTGGCGATCGAGCTGGTGGCGAAGGAGGTGCGGCTTCGGAACTTGCAGGAGATTGTGCAAGAGATTCTTCCCGCCAGAGACCGAGTGCTGGAACCCATTGGCAGAGCCGTGTTGAGCACCGTAGCCGGACTGCCCGAACGAACAAAAACCGGATTGGCGCAGGTCGGCCGAATTATCGGAAAGTTCGATGCTTCCGAAGCGGCGCAGGTGATGGCGAACAAAGGGGACTCCCCTTCTCTGCTGGACGACGCTCTTAGGGCAGGAATGCTGGTGCGACTGGAAGATCGCGATGCGACACGGTACCGAATGGTGGGCGTGATCCGGCAAACTCTGGCGGATCTCCACGTCTTAGACGACTCTCCCGAGGCGAAGGAAGCCTACGCCCTGTGGATGACCGGGGTGGCGAAAGAGATGACCCGACTGGTGGAAGCCGAGCGCCCGGCTGATGCCCTTTCCACCGGGCGACGACTGCTGGACGATCTTAAGCACGCGTACACCCTGGTTGCCCAAATGGAGCGGTGGGAAGAGGCAATAGAGATTGCTTTGGCGGTAGGAAGAACTCACCTTCTAATCGGACTTGCCCAACCCGGTGCCGTTTGGTGCCAAGAAGCCAGAGAGCAACTAGATGTGGCGGCTTCCGCTCTGCTTGAGCAAGGCAGAGGCATTGCGTTCTTAGATCTCACCGGGGCTCTTTGCGCCACGG
>CAZAVC010000164.1:0-5342 GCA_964488265.1 uncultured Fimbriimonas sp. | reverse complement strand
CCGGAAATCTGGCGGTGAGGGAGCTCCAGAAGTCCAGGGCTTTCGACATTGGGAGCAAAGTCTGCGCATCGTGCGTATTCTGGAACCCCTCAACCTCTCTCAAGAAGTGCTCGCGGGAATCTCGGGGCACTCGAAGGGTCCGAAGGATCTCACCGATGCGGATGGCGTCCCAACTTCAACCCTTGAGGCGGCGGTGGTTCGCGTTTCGGACCGAATCGCTTACTTGAACCATGACCTAGACGATGCCATTCGGGCGGGAATCATTGAAGGCGTTCCTAAACCGTTCGAGGTTCTCGGCGTTCGCTACAGCGAAAGAGTTGGCATCACCGTCCAGGATGTCATCCAGCAATCGGCAGGGCGACCCGAGATTCGAATCTCCACCCACCTCCGTGAGGCGATGAACGGCCTGAAAGACTGGATGTTCGAGAACGTGTACCTGCGCTATCCCACGATCTACCCCGACATCGCAAAGGCCGAGAACATGGTGAAGGAGCTCCTCCACCACTTCATGTTCGGCGGCGCACTGCCCGAAGGGTACTCCGGGGTTCAGGGTTCAGTCGATTACGTTGCAGGGATGACCGACCGCTTCGCGATTTCCACGTACCGGGACCTTAAGCTCCCCAGCGTTTGGCGGCGAGAAGTCTGACGGTTAGCCCTTCAACAACTCGAAAACGGCATCGTAAAACCGGGGTCGGTAGGCGATGATCTTCGTATTCGTCGCCGTAGGGTTCACGCGGTTCGAAAGGTGAATCCCGAAGATTTCTGCCTCGGGATCTATCCACATGGATGTTCCGGTGTAGCCCGTGTGACCGAAGCTGAGCGGACCAAACAGTTTTCCGGCAGACGATCCTTCTGGGGATTTGGTATCCCAGCCGAGCGCTCGCGAAGAATACGGCCTCTGCTTGCTGCGGAAGTTCTTCAGAATTTCCGGATCGAAAAGCGACTTGTTTTTGTCGATCAAGGACTGGGCGAAAATGGCCAAATCAGTGACGTCAGAAAACAGTCCGGCATGTCCCGCGACTCCGCCCAGAACGGTCGCGGTCGGATCGTGAACCTCACCTTGAATGAATTCGCTTTCCCGACTGCGAAACGCAGAAACGGCTTCAATTTTCTTTTCTGCCCAAAGCTTCCTGCGCCAATCCTCAATCGACTCGGTAGGGACACACTCTTGGCGGTCTTGGTCTCGCGGCTGAACAAAGGTCGAAGCACTCGAACTGATCGGGAAGTATCCCGTTCGAGTCATCCGTAACGGGCGAAAGACGTGCTCTCGCACGAACTCTTCTAGCGGTTGCCCGCTCACTTTTGCAATCACATCCGCGAGGGTGATCATGGACAGATCGCTGTAGACCGATTTCGATTCTGGCGTGTACGTCAAGGATTCGGCGTAGATTTGCTCTCGAACCTGGCTCGGCTCAGACACCTTCAGGTGATAGGGTCGAAAGGCGATCAGGCCTGCATCGTGCCGGAGCAAGTGACCGACGGTGATCTTTTCTTTCCCGTTCGCCGCAAATTCAGGGATGAACTCCGCAACAGGGCTCGCCAGCGAGAGTTTGTCTTGCTGAACCAGAAGGATGGCTGCCGAAGTGGTAGCAACCACTTTTGAAACACTGGCGAGGTCGAAGATCGAATCGATCTTAACTTCCAGAGATTCTGGACAATATGTTTTGTTCCCGACGGCACCAATGACGAAATCGGATCGAGTCCCGTAAGCCCAAGCGGCTCCAGGGTAGACCCCTTCGTCGATGCCCTGACGGACGATAGCACGTAACTCTGTAAGCATCTTAAAACATCAATTTCCGGAGCACATCTGCTCCAGACCGTTGCGTTGGACGAGTCATCGCTCGCCCTTGTTTCAGCAAATATACAAGTTCCTGATCCTCGCATTAAAGACGGTGTCTTTTTACGGGTCCACTCCATTCCCGGGGTTCTAAGCAGTTGCCGGTCTCAGATCTTCGTCGTGCTTGATGAAGAACAGCGTGATCAGTCCTGGAATGGCAAACAGCATCGCAAATCCGAAGAATCCAGCCCAACCCACTTTCTGTTGTATGGGCCCGCTGATGATTCCAGCAATCGTAATGAAGGTTTGACCCAATCCGGTTCCAATGGCGTAGTGACTAGTCCGGAAATTGCCACGTTGGGCGATGCGCATGATGTACACGCTGTATCCAGCGTAGCCAAATCCATATCCGAATTGGTCGATGAAGTCGACCACGGCCACCCACGGCACTGAGGGTCCGGAGAGAGTCGCCGTGTACCAGTAGAGAGCGATTGGCAAATGCATCGCAATCGCAATTGGAACGAACGCACGCTTGAGTCCCATTTTTGAAATCGCGACGCCACCCGTGATGCCGCCAAAAATGATTCCCAAAAGGCCGATCGTATTCTTGATGAGGCCGATCTGCTCGTTGTTAAACGCGAGTCCACCGTTTGCAAGATCGTCCTTTAGGAACAGGACGCTCATCTTGGCGACCATTGCCTCGCCGAATCGATAGAAGAGCATGAATGCAAGGATCGACCAGATTCCGGGCTGTCGCGCATAGCTGATGAAGGCCTCCCCCATCGGTGTCCCGGCAATCGACTTTCGAATGGTGCGCACCAGCACAACGGCAATGGGTAAACAAACCGCCAGCTGAAGAAACTCAGCTTGAACCCCCGTGACAGGTCCGCTACCTAGATCGGGTGAGAAGTTGAAAAACGCGCCCGGATTCTTGAGCACCCACCCCTTGAGCGCCTCGTTATTGCCTGCGATCGTATTGAGCAGGAGCTTCCAAACCGCGCTGAGGGCAAAATAGCCAAAAACGTACAACCCAAGAACGTAAAGTGTTCTTTGAACGTTCTTCCGAACTTCTCCGCGTTCTGCAGTGGGCGGCAGAGTGTCTGCCTCTGGCTTCGGCAGCTTGATACGCAGGTACGCCGCACCCGAGGCATAAACCAGGGCACAGCCAATGAGGGCGACCATCCACGCAATCGCCGCGGGCATCTTCCGCTTCACTTCCCCGCCTAGAACGTTGCCGTAGAGGACATCGCCTGCTCTTTCCATTTGAGACGCTTCTGGTTCTTCGCTAGGCAGAATGTCTGGCCTGAATTGGTAGATGGGAAGAGGGGTCGAGGCGATTTCCTCTTGTCCTCGGTAAGCCTTGAGGAGTCCTCCGTTGATCGCGATTCGGTCGGCCGCTTGTGGCATTTCGACCTTCGGCTCCATTGGGTTGCCCTTCGCGTCTACGAAGAGTCCTTGCTCAACACGAAGAACCGCAGAGCGCACATATCGCATCTCTTTGGTGCCCTTGTCGAGGAATCCAAGATAAGCGTTCCCTTCCGTCGTGACGGAAAGAGATGGAATCGACATCAAGAAGCCCGCCAACGCTACAACAAGACCCGAGGCAAACAATCGGCCTACCCGGTAAAAGGTGGAAAGAACACCGCTAAAGGCGGCCTGAGTTTCTTTGTTTGGAACGGCGAGAAGGAAGAAGCCGTCGATGGCAACGTTGGTCATCGCGCTCACAAAAGCCGCACCCGTCAAGATCACCAAAGAAATCTGAAAGGCATTGGGAAGGGCCAGAGTAAACGGAGCCAGTGCAAGCGCAAAAGTGAGAATCCACTGACCACGGCGAATCCAGTTCCGCTTGGTGTCACTGAGGTCCACGATCGGACCAAGGAGCATTTGCAGCCCCCACGGAAGACCGATAAGACTCGTCCAAAGGGTGATGTCGGCAATGCTGACCCCGAGATCTTTGTAGATCAGCGCCAGCACTTCCTGGATCACCGTCACCGGAACCGATTGGAGGAAGTAAAGAACAGGAATGAAGACCCAAGGGTTGACACCCTTTGGCTTTTCATCATCAAAGCCGGCGGCAGGGGAAACAGCGGTGTCGTCCATGGCACTCATCTCGGCTCCGATACAAACCAAGAGTCGGGAATGAAAGTTTAGCCGAAGTATGGATCTGGTCCAAGCCCAATGCGCCAGATCCCTCAAGGCGTGCCATCATCGAAACAATGGTCGGTCTGTAGAAAGTGAGGCCCCCTTTCGAGAGCCTCTCTCCAAGCCCATCGGACCCCCAAAATCGGGAAATCCAGATGAATGCATTTTTGTTTTTGACCGTAAACATCCCTCGCGGGGACAATTCATTCATTAGGAAGATTCGTGCCAACGGGTGGGGGGCCCAGGTCCAAACCTGCATGTATGCAGGGACTTTTCTGCTATCGCTCCTCATTTCCGGTTGCGGAAGCGAGGCGTCAGAGGAATCCGTTCCCCCAAAACCGTCCGGTGAGGCCGTGCGGAGTTGGCGAGCGATTGACGCGTACACCATCGAAAGCGATCTCACCATCGCCAAAGTTGAGCCGACCGGAGGGCAAACATTTGTCGCCACAAGGGATCTCGGTTGGGTGATCGATCACAAAAAGTCGATGCTGATCGGCAACCTCTTTCGGGGCAGGTACCAGCAGAAAGGTGAGGAGAAACTTGCCGACCCGATAATCATAGACTCAATCAAGTTTCAAGATCCTCGCCAAGGCATTCCGACGATCGCCCGGCAAGACTTCCGACAAACCTCCTTAACGCTTGAATCGGAAGCGGTGCGAGTGGATACAAAAGCGGCGGCACCCGTCGAGGCCGTTCTTCAAATCATCAAAGCGAAGAAGGCCGTTACACTCGAACTTGGTGGAGGATGGAAGAGTCAAAACGGCTTCTTGATCCGGGCGAATCAGGGAATATACGAGTTGATCGCCGGGTCGAGAGCCGATACTCTACGCGGAATGGAAGCCTCTGGGTCGGTGACTCTCCCGCAAGGAGAATCAATTTTTCGAACCCTCTCCGTCAACAACATCCCGGTAGCTCCTCAGGCGGTTGAAAAAGCCTGCGCCGCTTTTGAATCAAAACTCACTCAGTCGGGCATAGAGATAGAGGGCCCTACAGAGGACGCACTTTTCGTGAACGCTTCCCTCTTCTACCTCCGCTCTGCCTTTGGCGGACCGCTGAATCCCAGAGCGGGCGGCAACGGAATGGCGCCCTTCGGCCTCACAAACTCCCTCTACTTTGGGCACAAGTTCTGGGACATGGATGTCTGGATCTTGCCTGCCCTCGCCCTGTTTGAGCCCGAAGCGGCCCGAGAAGTCGCCAGATACAGACTAGAGCGACTGGATGCGGCAAAGAAGAATGCCCAACTAGGGACCAACACCGGTGGCCCGCTCCCCGGCTTGCGCTTCCCTTGGGAGTCTAGTTTGAGCGGATCTGAAACCGTACCGGGTCCGAGTAGAGAGCTAAGGAAAACGTAAGTAAAAAGAATGATGAAAAGATTGTAAAGAATACAAATAAGTAAGTATATAGGGACTTATGAATAAGCACG
>CAZAVC010000163.1:0-5345 GCA_964488265.1 uncultured Fimbriimonas sp. | reverse complement strand
GCCATTTCTCGCCTCTACTCGCTTGAAACGATGGATCCAGCCAGATTTGAGTTACAATACTTTTGTATGGGAACTGAAAAGCCCGAACCGAAAGAGAGTCCCGAAAATGGGCCCAAGGCTGGAGAAGTAGCCGAGCCGGCTAAGCTCTACATCTCTTCTCTTGAAGAGCGCTTGGACGAAAACGGCGGTCCTCAATCATCGGAATACACAGACGAACAATTCGAGGCTGATCTGAAGCTGGCAAGCGGAGCCCTAGAAGCTCTCGCGGAGAAGGCTAGGCAGGCCCTGAAAATGGCCAACTCTCAAAAGTTTCCAAGTTGAATTCGACCTGTATCTGAGAGTTTTGGGACCGCTACAACGCCCTACCCGAGGTCGTCCGGGCAGACGCCGGCCGAGCCTTTCAGCTTTGGATTATAGATTCAACCCATCCAAGCCTCTTCTTTAAGCCCGTTAAGGGGACTTCAGACTGGTGGTCCGTTCGCGTAAACAGAACACATCGGGCGCTTTGTGTTCGGAGTGGTGAAGACTGCGTTTGGTTCTTCATTGGCAATCACGACGACTACGTCCGCTTGATTCCCTAACCACGTGCCTGGAAAAGCTATCGTTCAAAACTATCATCCCCACCGATCCAAGACTGGACCGATGGGGATTGAAAGGTCGACGGAGGACCTAGGCGAGTTTCTGGAAAAGGACCGCTTCGAGAGCGTCCTTAGCTTCTGCGATCGTGATTTTCTCAAGCACTTCTGCCGCAAAAGCGTAGACCAGCAACGCTTCTGCCTGTGCCTTGGGAACGCCACGAGCACGTAGATAGAACATCGCATCGTCCCGCAGCTGACCGATGGTCGCGCCGTGGGTGCACTTCACGTCATCGGCAAAGATCTCCAACTGGGGCTTGGTGTTCATGGTTGCCGTGGGCGAGAGCAGGATCGCTTGGTTTGTCTGCTTCGCGTCGGTCTTCTGAGCATCTTCGTAAACAAAAATCTTGCCGTTGAAGACGCCTACGCCGTTGTCTTTGAGGATCGACTTGTAGATTTCAAACGACTGGCAGTTCGGAAGCGCATGGTCGATTCGGGTGTGGTTGTCCATCACCTGATCACCGGTTGCGACATTCGCACCGTTCAACCACGTCTCGGCGTGCTCGCCGTTCACGTACGCGTTGATATCGTTACGAGCCGACTTGCCGCCGAAGTTGGCGTTGTTTGAGGTGTAAACCGACTGACTCTCCTGATGAACGAACGTATTGGAGATGTGATAGGCGCCCAGGGTTTCGTCTTGGAAACGGTCGTGCTCGAACCGAGCAGACGCTGCCAATCGAATCTCCGCGACTGGGATCGAGAGGTACTCACCGCCAAGGCCGATGTGCGACTCAAGCAGTTTGGCCTCGGCATTTTCTTCCAAAACCACCAAAAGTCGAGGAGCGACGGTGAATCGCTTGTCTTCGGCTTTGTTCACGAAAACAACGTGAATCGGGCGCTCCAGCGTTTTGTTCTTTTGAAGGTACACAAAGGCGCCTTCGCTGAGCAATGCGTTGTTGAGCTCCACAAAGCGTGGGTCGTTAGTGGAACCAAGCTTCCCTTGATACGTGGCGATCTGTGCAAGATTATCTTTGACAACTTGCTCAAATCCCTCCGCACCTTCGGCGAGCGTTCCAATGAATACGCCCTCCGGGAGGGAGTCGTAAGAGGAGAGTTCGGGCGAGAACTCACCATTGACGAACACAAGTGTTACGGCGTCGATTTTGCCAACCGCGGTTGCTTCCAACGCTTCGCGGGTGAGAGTCGCACCATACGGGTGCCCAAGCTTCCACTCTGCCATCCCGTTGAGCGGAAAATACTTAAACTCCTCGTCACGAGTGGTGGGAACACCGAACTCTGAATAGGACCGGAATCCGCGGGTGCGAACCTCAGCGAACCACTCCGGACCATTGATCGCATTTAAGCGAGCTCGGTCGTCGTAGTCCCTGAGTAAGGGATCGTTTGCAATCTTGATGTCTAGCATCGGTTTTCGATCCTTGCCTTACGCCTTGGCGGCGATTTCTTCCTCAATGAATCCGTAGCCCTTCTCTTCAAGTTCCAGTGCAAGCTCGCGGCCACCGCTCTTCACGATTCGGCCACCCATCAGCACGTGAACGAAGTCTGGAACGATGTAATTCAGGAGTCGCTGGTAGTGAGTGATGACTAGCACGCCTCGCTCGGGACCGCGAAGGGTGTTGACTCCGTTGGAAACGATCTTGAGAGCGTCGATGTCGAGGCCGGAGTCCGTCTCATCGAGCACGCAAAGGGTCGGCTCAAGAACCGCCATTTGGAAAATTTCGTTTCGCTTCTTCTCACCGCCCGAGAAGCCCTCGTTTACCGATCGGGAGAGCATCGTCGAATCGAGCTCCATCATCGCCGCCTTGGACTTGATGTGCTTCATGAAGTCGGTTGGGCTCAGCTCACTATCGCCTCGATACTTGCGAATGGCGTTGAGGGCCGATCGAAGGAAGTAGGTGTTGGTAACGCCCGGGATCTCCACCGGATATTGGAATGCCAGGAAAAGACCTTCTCCCGCGCGCTCTTCAGGGTCTAACTCCAAAAGATCCTTGGAGTTGAACTCTACCGAGCCCTCGGTGACTTCGTAGTCGTTCTTGCCTGCCAAGATGCTTGCCAATGTGCTCTTGCCCGAGCCGTTCGGACCCATGATGGCGTGAACTTCGCCGGGACGGACCGTGAGGTTAATTCCCTTCAGGATCTCTTTTTCCTCGACGCGTGCGTGGAGATTCGTAATTTCAAGCATGATGATGTTGGGGTCGGTCCCCTTTGGACCGGGGGTGATGTGGGGCGCACAGACCCGAGCGACAGCGCTCGATCGTCCGTTTCTACGTCTGATTTCGCCAGAAAGTTGACTAAATAGTCAAGTAAGAACCCCACCTTTCCGCAATGAGCCGGAATGAACCCTCATGATTCCCGTGGAACGACTGATAAACGTTCGTTGTGTGTAATCACTGATGACGATGGCGGTCAAACCGCACCATCGAAGCAGGAGCATCGGTAAACTGGCACTTGCCTTGCGACAAGGTTCCGGAGATGCTAACTCTCCCCGGATGAATCGCTTATGTTTGTATGGCGATGCTTGATTGATCGCACAGCACTGGAAAGAACATGGCCGCAGTAACCGAAGTTCCGATGGTTAACGTCGTCATCAACGGCATTGAATTGCAGGTTCCCAAAGGGGAATTGGTTGTTGAGGCGGTCAAACGTCTTGGGCTAGAGATTCCGATCTTCTGCTACCACCCTCGCATGAAGCCGGTGGGCATGTGCCGCATGTGCCTGGTGGAAACGGGCATGAAACAGCCCGACGGCACCATTCGCATGATGCCAAAGCCCGCCGCAGGATGCACCCTTCCCTGCAGCGAAGGACTGGTCATCAACACCGACAGCGAGATGGTTCACCGAGACCGGAAAGGCGTTCTTGAGTTCCTGCTCATCAACCACCCGCTGGACTGCCCCATCTGCGACAGAGGTGGCGAGTGTCCGCTGCAGAACAATACGCTTTTCTACGGTCCCTCCACCAGCCGATACGTGGAGATCAAGCGACACGCCCCCAAGGCATTCCCGCTGAGCGACTACGTCACCTTGGACCTGGAGCGATGCATTCAGTGCGCTCGCTGCGTTCGCTTTACCGAGGAAATTTCTGGCGACAGCCAACTCGCTTTCCGATTCCGAGGCGCGCAAACCCAGCCCGTCACGTTCCAGCTCACTAAGTTCACGAGCAAGTTCAGCGGGAACGTCATCGAGATTTGTCCGGTGGGAGCACTCACCAACCGCAAGTATCGATTCCGAGCCCGACCTTGGGACTTGGAGACTCGACCCTCTCTCTGCACCCTCTGCTCCAACAACTGTAACGTCTGGTTCGACTATCGAGCGGGCAAGATTGTGCGGGTCAACGGTCGTACCAACGAAGCGATCAACGAGGAGTGGACCTGCGACAAAGGCAAGTTCGGTCACGATTTCTACAACTCCGACAAGCGACTCGGCGACGTCCTCGTTCGCGAGGGTAACGCGCTCGTCAAGACCGAATGGTCGCGAGCTTATGCCGAGCTTGGCGGCGCCTTTGCCGGCAAGGGATCTGAGGCGGCGTTCCTGATCGGGACGGGAATCTCCAACGAAGGTCAGTACCTGCTCAAGAAGTTCGCGACGGATGTCGTTGGCACAGATCTGGTCGACTACCGCTTCGAAGCCCACTCGGCAAAGCCTGCCGCTCTTACGCAGGTTGAGAACCTTGTCGCCGATTTCGAGCACGCCAAATCGGTGTTCGTATTCGGAACCAGCCTTGCCGACGAGGAGCCAATTCTCTTCCTTCGAGTCAGAAAGGGATGGTTCAACAAGGGCACGAAGGTAGTTGTGGCTCACTCCACAGAGACCGACGTGGACTCGTTTGCCCACTCCATCTTGCGCACCGATAAGCTGGCGGAGATCGCCAAGGGGCTTCTCGCAGAGACGGTTCGCCGAGGCGGTGTGTCGCTTCCCGATCAGGTGCAAGTATTCATCGCCAACTCCTCGCTGAAGACCTTCGCTGAAGCGGCAGAGATCTCGGAAGCGGAAGCAACCGAGGTTTACGAGCTACTGGCTGGCGCGCCGATCATCACCACATCCGGAATCGCCAACCACGCAGATGGAGCGCTTATTGCAGAGACGCTCAGCGCATTCGCCAAGGCAACGGGTGGCACCTTCAACTGCTACGCACGCGGCGGAAACGAACAAGGCGCACGACAACTTGGAATCGCAGGATCCGCTCAATCGGCTCACGAGATTCTGAAGGCCGCCGCTGAGGGCAAGGTCAAGTCGCTTTGGCTAGCGGGGGTAGACCCGTTCGCTCACGCCGACCACGCGACAGTCGTCGCCGCCCTGGAAAATGTTGAGTTCTTGGTGGTGCAAGACTTGCAACAAACCGAGGCATTCCACTACGCCAGCGTAGTTCTGCCGATGACCGCTCCCGGGGAGCAGGATGGATCGTATACGAACCTCGAAGGTCGTGTGCAGATGCTGAAGCAAGTGCTTCCGGCAGTGGGTTCGGCGAAGCCGGCCTGGAAGGCAGTCACCGAACTTTCGGTTCGACTGAAGCCGGGTGCCCCGTACTTCCACTCGGTGGACGTTGCGAAAGAGATCGCTGCCCATCTCCCTGCTTTTGCTCGGGCAACGCACGATAATCTCGGCGGCGAGGGATTCCTCTCCAATCGACCCACTGCAGCAACCGTCAGCTAATCAAGAAAATCGAAAGAATGAAGGGGACAGGAGGAATCCTGTCCTCTTTTTTGTCCGTACACTTTATCCTGAATGGCGCTGGCTCGCTTCACCGAGTATCTG
>CAZAVC010000162.1:0-5374 GCA_964488265.1 uncultured Fimbriimonas sp. | reverse complement strand
CTTCGAGGTTACGTTTTAAGTCGAGGTTGTGGTGTTGAGGGAGCGACTGGGCGGAAAGATGCCGGGAAGAGGGAGTAAAGAGAATTCGAGAAGGGTATATTATCTGCGTACCCATAAAGAAATCGGAGTAGGAGCGAGTACGGGCGCGGCGGAGGGAACTAACTTCGGAGGCACTGCGATCGCCGAATTGATCGAAAAAATCATTGGGCAAGGTGTATCGGCGGGCGATGACTACCTTAAAGGCGACGGGAAAGACCCTTGGCTCATTCAGTAATCAGATCAAGCATTGTTGAGGAGAACAATTCTATGACGGACTTTGAGAGGCGCGTTATTCTAATGGCGAAAATATCTTTAGCCATAAGTGTGATTGGGCTTTCACTTCTCTTCGTGAGGATGATGCTTAACGGTCCGACCTACAAGATGGGAATAGGGTATGCAACAAGTGATATCAAAAGATTGGAGGAGCAGTTTGAAAAGCGCAAATAACGCTAGGCTGGTGATGGGCTTTGCTTTGCTGGCTACCCTTATGTCGTTAGTCCTGGCTTGGTTCATTTTCTTCGAGTACAAGCAAACGGCAGAAGCCTTGACCGACCTAGACGAAAGATACGAACGATTAGAGAAAAAACTGGAAGCTCTTGAGTCAACTAAACGTCCTTAACGGGGACATTTGCATGCTGTAGCCATAGGCCCGGCAATTTAACTCGATCGGGTGCCATTGATCCACGGGGTCGGTTGGGTGGAAAGGTGCGGGTCCGCAAAGCCCCACTTACATTTCGAGATCACGCCAAAGCGACCATAAAATAGCAGTTTTGGTCATTACAATAGTAGTCGGACCCAAATGAAGCACTTCCTCGCCACAGATGAACCTCCCCGGTCGCGGATACCGACCTTTCCGACGGTGGTTGCCCTGGTGGCTGGATTGGGCGTCTTGGGTTACCTCCTTATCATCCCGCTAACCATGGCGGCAAGCCCTGATCTTTGGACGGTGCGCGTGACGAACACGCTAGGCCAGAAGATCACGGTTAGAGATGTACTCGGCAAAGAGGAAACGGATGTGCCACCGGGGAAGTCGATGGTGGTCGGTAAGGGCTATCGACCACGAGCGACGGACTTTGAAGGAAAGGATGCCACGTTCACTGCGAAGCTGCCGAATGGGCGGTTGGTGACTCCAAAGAAGATGGATTATCGGAAAGGCTCTCCGTTCTGGGATGCCGAGGTACAGGTCCGGTATTGATCTGGTTTGAACCTCCGCAATTTGATATCGTAGAGCTATGACTGCTGCGCTTGCTGTTTGCGCCCTGCTATCCCCGGGCAAGCCAGCGACCTTTGCCGAAAAGGTGGTGGCATCGGCTCGCGATCAGCTGTCGTGGGGAACAACCTACGATCCGGCCTACGTTCGCTTGAAGTATCCGGGTGGAGACGTTCCGAAGTCGCGCGGGGTGTGTACCGACGTCGTGATCCGTGCGTTCCGAGCGGGTGGGCTAGACCTGCAGAAGGCGGTTCATGAAGACATGAAGGCGAGCTTTCGGGCGTATCCCCAGCGGTACGGGCTGAAGAAGCCAGACCCGAACATCGACCATCGACGGGTGCCGAATTTGGCGACCTTTTTCCGTCGAAAAGGGGCGGCTATCCGGTTGCCGGCCGATCCTCGGAAGTCGGTTTGGAAGGCGGGGGATGTGGTGGTTTGGGTGTTGCCGAACGGTCGGGATCATGTGGGTGTGGTGACCGACGTGAAAGGGGCGTCGGGCTATCCGACGGTGATCCACAACCTTTCTCGTCCGGCGGAAGAGGATTGTTTGTTCGAGTTTAAGGTCGTTGGTCAGTGGCGGTGGAAGTAGGGTTTTGGGAGACCGCGTCGCGATTGGTCGGGACGGGGTGGTCTCCGGATCCCCTCGCCCCTCCGGGGGAGAGGGGGCAGGGGGTGAGGGGTCCGGTACCTCCACTTGTCCGAATGCTGAGGGGAAATGACCACCCCGCCCCGTCGGGGCACCCCTCCCAGGAGGGGAATTTTGTGGGTCGGTGCTCTTCTGAATCCTTCGGTTCCTACCAGTTGTTTGGACCCCTCACCCGTCCCGATTCTCGGGACACCCTCTCCCGAGGGGAGAGGGTTTTGCAAAGGAGCTTCGCTCCCTAGCCCAGGTCGGCGACCTTAACCGCCACGCCGCCGAGGTCCATCGACTTCCACGCGGCTTCGGTGAGGCGAATAACGTCCAAACCGGACTCAAACGGCGACTCGCAAGCGACACCCTTGGTGATGCACTCAATAAAGTGCGCATCCGGAGTGGTGCCACCCTTCAGCTCTTCGTACACGATCTTGTCTTGCGCCAAGTTGCGAACAGTGAGCTTGCCGTTGCGGACAAAGAAGCCCATCTTCTCGCACATGATCGTGATGTCCTCGTGCCAGTTGGTGGCGTCGCCGATGATCGAGATCGTGCCTACCGCGCCGTTGCTGAACCGAAGCGTGAGCGCCGAGTCGATATCGACCGGGGTGCCGCGATTGTCGCCGTAGGCCGAAACCGATTCGGCGGCCAGACCCGTGGACCAAAGCAAAATGTCGACAAAGTGAGATCCCGTATCGTTCAGCTGGCCGCCACCGGATAGCTCGGGAATCTGTCGCCAGGTGCCTTTGGTGCCGCGCTTCCATTCTTGGCAGTTCAGACCCGCCACGTACTGCACCGGACCCGCTTCACCGCTCAAGATCATCTCCCGAATCTTGCGGAATTCGGCTTGGAAGTGGCGCTGGTAGCTGACCATGCCCACCTTGCCCGCCTTATCGCGAGCGGCGATCACCTTGTGAGCGTCGGCGACGGTGGTGACCATCGGCTTCTCAACACAGGTGTGTAGACCCGCATCCAGCGCATCCAGAATCTGGGTGACGTGCTGGGTGTGCGGCGTCATGATCATCACCGCGTCCAGATTTCCGGCCGCGATGAGGTCTTTGTAATCGGAGAATTCGGCAGCATCGGCCGTGGCCGGGTGGGCGGCCTTCAGAGCGGAAATGTTATCCGCGCTGGGGTCGGCCATGGCGACGACCTTGGCTTCTTTGACTTTAAGGAGGTTGCCGGTTCGGTACCGGGCGAATCCGCCGACACCGATCAGACCAATGCGCACTTGTTCCATCGCGGGCAGTTTAGACCCTTGCTCAAAGGAATAACACCGTTTTTAGCAGAATCCTGACAATGGGATTTGGCGATACATCTCATCCTGTGGTTTCTCTATCAAAACCGGTTCGAAATGGCGAGTGTCAGAGAGGAGAGGGCTCGAAAGTTTGCACTTCGTCTACTCGAACGATGAGCACGGTAACGTTGTCCGTTCCACCACCGAGCAAGGCTTGAGAGATCAGGGTCCAGGCGGCCTTGGCAGGGTCGAGGTCGCGCAGAGCTTCGGCAATCGCCACGTCCGGAACGTGGTTGATGAGTCCATCGCTACACAGCAGGAAGCGATCTCCGGTTTGGAGGTCGAGCGTGAAAATATCGGGCTGAACGTTTTCCTCGGCTCCGATGGCCCGCACCAGAACGTTCTTTTGCGGATGCTTCTCCGCTTGTTCGCGGGGGAGAACCCCCAACCGCACCAGTTCTTCCACGTAGGTGTGATCGGTGGTGATCTGCTCAAGCACGTCGTTTCGGAATCGGTACACGCGGCTATCGCCCACCTGGACCACTTTCGCCTCCCCCTGCCGAAGCACCAGGCCGCTGAGCGTGGTGCCCATGCCTCGGCGCTGAGGATTAGAAACGCCGACCAGGTTCACCAGCCGGTTGGCGGCAACGACCGATTCTCGAAGTGCAGAATCTGCGTCTAGCGTGGGGTGGTTCAAGTAGGTATCGATGAAGCACTTGCAGGAGAGTTCGCTGGCGATCTGCCCGGCGGCGTGGCCGCCCATGCCGTCGCACACCAAAAAGATTTGACCCTTGGTGGCGAGAACCGATTCTTCCTCTGAGATGTAGAACTCGAACTTGTCTTCGTTGTTCTCTCTAATCCGACCGAGGTCGGTTTTGGCGGCAACCGTCACCTTCGCAACCGCTCGCAGCGGTTCGGATACGGCCAAATCCTGGGCCGCGTATTCGGCGGTGATGTCGTCCATCGTGCTTCGAGTCATGCTACCTCTGTCGCTCGCCAAACCTATCTGCGTCGTCCGTCCCGTCTTCGGGAATCGTGACGACCTCGCGAGTGATCCGAACCCCCAGACGGAGCCACCCCGGCGGCACGTTCGTACCGTTGGCGATTTTCTTTGGCGGATAGGTCGAAAGGAACGATGGGCCGGGGGTAGCCCAAGCGTTCTCTAAGAGAAGCGGGTGGGTTGTATCGCTGAGCGACCGGGACAGATCTCAGACTCGGAATCCAGTGAGCGGCGAACTCGGCTTTCGGGTCGTACTGAGAGGCTTGTCTTTCGAGATTAAACAGGCGGAACTCGCGACCGTCGTGGCCTACACCTGCCTGATACATCCAGTTGCCCCAGTTGGCGGCCGGTTCGTAATCGATAAGAGCGGATTCAAAGGTCGCGGCACCGAGTCGCCAGTCGAGTCCAAGATTCTTCGTGAAGAAAGACGCCAGGTTCTGCCGGGTTCGGTTAGAGGTGTATCCGGTGGCATCGAGTTCCCGCAGCGCGGCGTCGATCAGCGGGTACCCCGTTTCACCTTTGAGCCAAGCCTTGAGCAGATCATCGTCTTGCGTCCACGGCACCGAAATTCGCTGGATGCCGCCAACTTTGAAGAAAGACGCTTTCCACTTTCTGATTTGGAACAAGAAGAAGTCTCGCCAGAGAAGCTCGAAGATGAGCCAGTAGGTGGAATCGTTGGCGACTCTCTCTCGCTCGTACCGTTTGACTTCCCAGTAGATCTGCCTCGGCGATAGGCACCCTAGGGCAAGCCAGGGGCTGAACTTGCTGGAATCGTCTTCTAGCAACATCCCGTTGCGAGTCTCCTTATACACGCGAAGACGGTCTTGGTCCCAAAGATAGTGCTTCAGCCGAGCCAGCGCGGCGGATTCGCCCCCAGTGAACCGGTCTTTGCCCGTGGGGTTCGTTGCCCCCGTTCTCAACTGGAGCGTAGGAGTTTCGAACCGATTCAGAACTTCCTCGAGGGTCGGTAGCGGCTCGGCAGGACCCTGCCAAGGGTTTGGGGAGGGCTTCGGGATGGGAAGGCAATCGCGAACTACCAGGCGCGATTCCACCTGCTTTCGGAATGTGGTGAACAAGTCCGGGGCGGATTCGGCGGCAAACGGGAGTTCTTGGGGATGAACCAGCGGGAACCCGTCCGCTCGGAAACTCTTTGCGCCTAATTTTCTGCATAGGCGCTCGACTTGGTCGTCTTCGGCGAGTTCCTCGGTGCCGAATTCTCGCTGTCGGCCGACCCAAAAAATTTCATTTTTAGCGCTT
>CAZAVC010000161.1:0-5385 GCA_964488265.1 uncultured Fimbriimonas sp. | reverse complement strand
GGGCCGAGACGGTTAGTTGGGCCGAGCGTTCGGGCCGAAATTCGCCCGATAGTATTCGACGTGGTGCGAACCCGGCTCGAAGATTTCGTCGATCTTGTTCAGGATGCGTGGTTCGAGTTTGACCATGGTCGCCTTGACCGACTCTTCCAACTGCTCAATCGACCGCGCGCCGATGATCGGCGACGTGATTCCGGGTTGGTTCGCCACCCAAGCAAGCGCCAGGGTTGCCATGCTCATGCCGCTCTTCTCGGCAAGCGCTTTCAACTTTCGGAGCTTGGGCACAGGAGCGTTCTTCAAGCGCCCCATGGGGTCGCTTGCCGAGTAGCGAGAACCCTTCGCCTCGCTATCGAGATACTTTCCGCTGAGAATGCCACCCGCAAGCGGCGACCACGGGATCACTCCATAGTTGTAGGTTTTCAGGAAGGGAAGGAGTTCGCGCTCTATGCGGCGATCCAGAAGGTTATAAGGGGGTTGCTCGGTGACAAACCCGCGGGCGCCGAGCTCTTTCGCGACATAATGCGCCTCGCAGACCTGCCATGCGGCAAAGGTGGAACACCCAGCGTAGTGAATCTTGCCCGCCCGTGTGAGATCCTCCAGTGCGCGCAAGGTCTCATCGATACCTACCTCGGGCTGGGGTCGGTGGATTTGGTACAGGTCAATGTACTCAACGCCAAGGCGAGCCAGAGATGCATCGCAAGCTTCGATGATGTGCTTACGGGTATTTCCCCACGCGTTTACATCGGTGTCATGCATCTTGCCATGGGCTTTGGTGGCGAGCACGTAGGAAGACCGCTGAATGCCCTTGAGAGCTTTGCCCAGGATCGTCTCGCTCATGCCACGCGCGTACACATCGGCCGTATCAAAGAAGTTGATCCCGAGATCAAGAGCGCGATGGGTGATTTTGATCGCGGCTTCTTCTTCCGATCCCCAATCTTGGGGCTCCCAGCCGAAGGTCATTGTGCCCATGCAGCTAACGGACACTTGAATGCCCGTCCGTCCTAACGTGCGGAATTCCATAAACCCAGTCTACGCCGGGTCTGGAGACCATGTACCGAAAGCAAAAAGGATTAGTCGATTTCGAGCGAGCCGAATCGCCGCTCTGTTGCATCCACAGATTCCGCGATGATGTGGTAGGCCCATTCCACCCGACGCCGAAGAGTGGCGGCTTGAGCGGCCTCGAGGGATCCATCCGGAAAACGAGTTGGATCGGCGCGCTTGAGGATGCGCTCGTAAATCTTCTTCGTCTCCGAGAAACCCGTCTCGGCAGTGACGCCTAAAATCTTGCGGGCCTGATCGATGGGCGAAAGTTGAACTTCTGGCTGAGACGCGGCAGGTGTTGAAGGCGTTTCGGTAGTGGCTTTTTTAACCACCGGACCTTCCAAGGCCTCGTTCAGTTCGCGCTCGGCGTCAATCGCATCAACGGCCGAAATTCGGTCCCATTCCTGCTTGAAATGGCCCACCATGGCTCGACCGTAGTTGATTGCTCGCTTAACTTCACTCATTGGATTCTCTCAGTATCCCTTAAGAAAAGAACTTGTATCGTTATAGGAGATTCTTAACCTCGTCTACGGTTACCGAAAACGATTGAAGTTGTCCTAGGGTTTCGCGCAGATCGTTGTCTGCGGCACCTGTTGCGGGTTCCAACTTAGCTGCGGTGAGCTTCGCCTTCAGCTCAGAGAGTGCCGCTTGCGCCTGGCGCACCGAATCTTCGATAGAGCCCATTGCCAGGCGGGCTTTCTCGTAATGATGCAGCTCGGTTTTTCGAGCCGCCAATGCGCTCTCGTACGAGGATCGCTCGGAAGGGGACAGTTCACCGGCGAGGAGTTTCTCCAGTCGCTCAAGGTCAGACTCCGCAGTTGCCTGATCGCGCACGCTTGAACGAAGGTGATCTCGATTGTTCAGCGCCTTGAGAACTTGCTCTTCAATGCGTCGAACTTCCGACTGGGCCATCGAACGGATGGCCGTAAGTGACCCATCAGAATTGACGACTTCCTCTATTTCTCTTCCCAACCGCTGAATCGGCTTGAACAGGGCGATCGAATCCACACTCAATCCATCTGCAGAAAGAGGGACCTGTCCCTTGTTGTTCGCCCGGCTGAGAACGCCTGTCGTTGCGAAAAAGGCGATGCCAAGGGCGATTAGAATCACCACGATAAGGATAAGTGAGAAAGAGATCATGGTTGAAGGGTCCCAGACTGCTTGAAATTGTACGATCTTAGACGGATGGGCGTTTAGAACTTCACCCGAATCCCGAAAGACAGGTCGACAAACCGACCGTTGTTCTGGCGAGCCATGCCCTCTAAAGTGAAGCCACGCGACAGGCGGTACAGAACGGAAACCCGCGTGATGAAGTCGGTCGATTCAAAAACTCGCGTGAACCCAAGGCTTAACGTTGCCTTGCGATCCAGATCGAAATCAGATTGAAGGTCGACGATGCTAAGTTCTTCGTCTTGGGAAGATTCGGGTTGTCTTAGAACCAGCCCTTCAAACCTTCCGCCAAAGCTTCCGGCCCGCCATCTGCCATCCACTGCGTAGGCCTCGCGCCATCCTCGACCCCGACCCGGAGATTCGGTGACTCTGCGAATAGGCGTCAGGGCGGTGCCGTTGATTCCAAAGTGACGACCGATCGCAACGCTAAACCCAAACTCGGGTCGCCCCAGTCGCCCTACCACCCCACTTTGACGACTCGAGCCATTGCCCACAAACGCAACTGCGATGGGAATGCCTTCTAAAAGAAGGTCGTTATCGCCACGAATCGCGAGTGCGGTTTCTCGGAAGATCGTCTTCGCGCCGAACGGCAGATACTGTTTGCCAATTCGCCATATGCCCTCGTCTTCGAGATACGCCTCGTCGAAACTGTCTGGATCGGCATCGTTTTCGAAACGCTGAACTCGCTGCGTAAGCGTCGCGGTAAAGCCCGGTTCGGTAAGGATCTTTAGTCCAAACAACGAGTAACGCCCGAGAGGATGGTAGGAAACCACGTTCGGGGAAGTCTTCGCTTGAGAAAGAAACGAGAGGGTGAGGTCGCCTTTGAACTGGACATCGGCGCTCTGGGCGACGCTGAGACCGCTCAATCCTAGAGCAGAAACCAGTGCAGCAGCGACCCTTGCCATCACCCGTTCGCAGAATCCCAGGTTCGAAGCACTTCGCTAAGCTCGTGCTGATCAATCTCTCGCTGTTCACCCTTATTGAGATTACGAACCTTAAGAGTTTCGGTCTCAATCTCTTCGGTTCCAACCAACACCGCAAACGGAGCCGTGCTCTTATCCGCTTGCCTTAGCTGAGACTTGAAACTGCGATTGTCTACGTCCCATTCCACGCGAAAACCCTGCGCGCGAAGGTCGCGCACAAGCTTGCGACAATAACCGCCCGCATCTGCGGTGGCTGCGACGACAAAGACATCCGGACTCTTTGCCAAGGGAAGCTTCTTCATCGCCTCGAGGGCGAGAATCACTCGCTCGACGCCGATTCCGAACCCGACGCACGGAGTCGCCGGACCTCCGATCTCTTTGACAAGATTGTCATACCGACCTCCACCGAACAGGCTCAGCCCTTCCAGGTGCTTAGACTCGAACTCGAACACCGTTTCGGTGTAATAGTCCAGTCCTCGCACCACGTATGGAGCCACCTTGTACGGCACTTCGGCCTCGGTGAGAAGTTCTTGTAGACTGTCGAACCGCGCCTTGGAATCGTCTTCTAAGTAGTCGGTGATGGGAGCGAGACCTACTAAGGCTTCCTTTGCCTTCGGGTCCTTGCTATCGAGCAGACCAAGCGGGTTTTTCTCGGCGAGGGCGCGCACTTCGGGTTCTTGGTCGGCAAGGTAAGCCGCCATGTGTGCAAGCACCACCTCTCTGTACTTGGCACGACACTCGTCTCGCCCGATGGAGTTGATCATCACTGGTTCGTCGCCAAGGCCGATCTGGGCCATGAACGACATCGCGATCTCCAGCACTTCCGCGTCAGCTTGGGCGCTGCTAGAACCGAGCAGTTCACAACCAAGCTGGTGGGCTTGTCGCCATCGACCCCGCGCGGGTCGACCATATCGGAAGAACGGGGTGAGATACCACAGACGCAGGTGGTTACCCGGAGGGCAAAGCGCGTATTGGATCACCGCCCGCATGGCCGGAGCCGTCCCTTCTGGCTTCAAAGTGACGTTTCGGTCGCCCTTGTCTTTGAAGTCGTACATCTCCTTGGTGACGATGTCGCTGGCTTCACCTGCGGTTCGACGGAAGAGGTCGGAGTCTTCAAAGGCGGGGGTTCGAATCTCGGCGTAGCCGAACTTTTCGACCAGGGTCTGAAAATGATGCTCCAGCGTCTGCCAAATGGCGGACTGAGAGGGCAGGATGTCCTCGGTGCCTCGTGGAGCTTGAAATTTCATGACCTCTTATTTTGGCTGATGTGCCGAAGAGGTCGGTCAGCAGAGTTATCTGCTGACCGTTTCGCACGGAGATTAGAGGATGATCCCTTTGCCTTTCATTCCGGAGGAGTTTTTAAACCAGGCATCTACCCGGAGGGTGATCCTAGGCTTACCAATTTTGAAAGCATCGAGTTGCTCGTTAGTCAGATTTGGAAATCGGTTCTTGAGTTCTTTTAGCAAGGGTTCTCGCAAGCTTTCATCCAGCGCCCCAACAGTGGTTGCGCTGGTGTTAAGCTGCTGGCTATTCTGCAGGTCCTTTCGGAGCTGACTAGCCCTTTCACGAATTAGCTTTGATACTTGGTCTAGAACTGCTCCTGCCGAAGCAGTTGCCATTGTGGGTTCTGTGCTGAACGAGACGCAACTGATTCTAACTTCGCTACTAATAGCCGGGTCAGCCGGCGCTGGAAGTGCGGCAGGAGCGAGTCCTCTGTTGGCACCCAAGTACACATTCTCAGAGATGCCGAAGGCAATGGCTTCATCTTCTATTGGAAGCCTTCTATCGAGATTTACGTCGACTGTAACCCGTTCCGCGCCTGACTGCGGAGGTTGAACTTGAAGGACCATACACCTGCGCTGGCTGAACTTCCCAGACCGACTTTTGAGTGCTTCCGATTCCTCTTTGTTCGCTCCAGTCCATTCAAGAAGGCGCCGGCAAAGATCCGGTGGAAGTACCTCCTGACCTGCCTCCATATCTTTGCTGAAGTTCTTCACCAGGTATTCAAGCGACTCCACTTGCACAAGGCCAAGAGACTCAAGAACTCTCTTTGTGAGCAGATAACGAACTCCCTTGAAGTCGATCAAAAGGTTTGAAGAAATAATCCCTTTTGTCGACAGGTTTGGTTCAAGCACGTAGGATGGCTCCTTGAGCAGCTTAAGGGGCTCAGAATCGAAGGGTGTGGGTTCCCCTTTACCCGCGGAGATGACCACGCTTGGGACCTTTCCGACGAGTGGCCCCGTCAAGGAGCCTC
>CAZAVC010000160.1:0-5388 GCA_964488265.1 uncultured Fimbriimonas sp. | reverse complement strand
TCCGAGGGGCACGCAAGGCCGGAGCCACCGAGATCGTGGTCAAAGACTCGCACGGACGAGCCTAGTCGCAAAAAAGCAGTTCCTTCAGCGCCTTTCCAACACAGCCACTTTTGTGGTACTCGTTATGGCACTTAAGCGGAACGCTGTTCGCCTGATCCTCGATATTTTCAACGGCCCCGTAGTAATCGAGTGGTCCTGAAACGATATCATGCTTGGCCCAGATATTCTTCCACCGGACCTGATTTGGCACAAGATTGTTCATAAGGAGCGGCTGTCTAGAACTTATCAACCTGTTCCGAACGCTATCTCGATCTCCGGACTGGTTTCGAAAGATGAAGGCAACTTTGTCTAGAGGCGAGCCATAGGTCAAGAATCCCGTAATTTTCGATTGGTTCGCATGTTTTTGATAGTAACGATTGATTGCATCATAGCCAACAACAGACCCGAGTGAGTGGCCAACGATAACTACACGATCAAATCGGTCTTTTGTAGGCTCGGGAGAGTCGCCAGGATCTTTTGCAGAGCACACAGCCTCTACCACGCTGTCCAATCGACGGGCGACACTCTCGCGTGTCTCGTGAAACTTAGAGGAGTCGTGTCCGAAGATATAGGTAACCACATCTCCCGCATAGCTAAGTAAAAATTGGAAGCTATAGATTGCAAACATCGTCCCAAAAGCTGCAACAAACTTCATAAGGATTTCTGAAGCTTGAAGATGAAACGAAAAATGGCTTTGCCCAAAGATTAGCGCGATAAAGTGGACTACTCCTGATAAGCCAAAGAGAGCAAGAAACGAGAACAAGAAAATTACAAAACTATAGGATGCTTTGTGAGCGCCAAGTTTAGCGAGTCCGAGGGAGATGACCGCGCACGCGACACCAATAGCCAACAGTATGCCCTCTAAGGCGAGAAAGGAAGTCGCATGGGCAGCATTTACCCATGCGTATACAGACCAGATTGGCACAAGGAAAATTGCAAGTGAAACAAATGAGGCAAGCAAGAGCGTGTAATTCGAGCTCTTGCCAGGAAAGGTCCTTTCGGCTCCATTAACGAAGCGTCTGAAATGGCGATACTTGCTACCCTTTATCGCGGAGCCAATGAGAAATGAATGTGCATCAACCAATGAGGCTTTTCCCTTCAAGAACGGCGAGTAATACGCCTCATAGGCATAGACCTCGGCCTTCTGACCACTCTTTCCTGTGACAGTCAGCGGTCCAGCTTCAGTTAACTTATGCCCGTTCACATCCAATGTAGCCAGGTTGATGTTTTCAAGATCACCGGACAAAAATCCAAGGAGTCCTTGCAGAGTTGTTAAAGGCGGTTGGGTCCCCATTCCATGTAGGCCGATCACCGCGACACGGCGCACCTTCTCCGAAGGCGTTACATATGGCTCGTGCTTAACTTCTTCGCTAGGTTTCGGCAGAACTCCCTGCGGTGTTGTCGCGCTCTCATCCTCAGGACCAACTTGCCCATGGGAGACGCTCTGATGTTCCGCGCCGGAAGTTTGATCGGATCCCGAACGACCTGCAAACTCTTCTTGAACGCGCTGGGTGGTCAAGTTGTCCTCTGGACCTTGTTGCTTCGGATCAACTTCGCTTGGTTCTTGGTTTTGCTCTAACCGATCGGACATTTATAGTGGCACCCCTAAGATTGCGGCGGTTTTAGGACCAACTTCCCCGTCGGGCGTAAGTCCGTTCATCGCCTGAAAGTTACGCGCTGCCGCTTCGGTCAGACTGCCAAACACCCCATCAATCGCGCCTGGATCAAAGCCTGCCTTTCGGAGTGCCTGTTGGATTTGTCGAACCTTTGGGCCTTTCGTTAGCGGATCAGTGAGACGATAGATCGTTGGCAAACTGCTTGGCGCAGCGGGGGGGTGTGCCCCAGCCACGTAACTCACATTTGGAATCAGGATTCCAAAATCCCACCGTCGCCCGTCAACTTTGTCGGAAGTGACCCCGCGACTGGCGGAGTGAGCTTCGACAGTTGTCCTTTGACTGTTTACAAAAGCAATGTGCCCGATCTTTCCTGGTCGAGGGCTCCGCAGGAGAATCGCACCTACCGTCCGACTCGCTTCGTCAACGGACACGGACCGTACCCGTCCGTCGTTAACATCACGATGCCAGAACCCGGTGTAAGTTTCGACACTAGCAGGGTTACCCGCGTTGCTATCACAACCATAAAGCTCCCCTGTGAGTTGATAAACAACCCAGGTCACAAACTCGGCACAGTCCCAGGGTCCAGCGTGCCGCGCGTTGTTCATTGGAACCCTTGCCCCAAGGAGATATCGCTGTCCCAGACGAGTTTTGGCAAGTTTGATGATGTCTTGTCCTGTGCTCATAAGTCATCTGCTTCTTTAAGCTAGGACCCGAAAATCTTCGAGATGATTGAACTCTGGAATGTAAACCCTACGACGGGAATAGTTCGGATTCCACTACTATTATTCATGGATGTTACAAATCCTGCATTCATCGATATGTAGGTGTTAATACTGTAGCCAACCCCAAGGAAGAGGAACGTCTGGTCAGCATTCTTGATTTTGGTCTCTCCGAATCCCAGATCGCCAGTTGAAAATCCGAATGCGAAGTGCAGACGTTCACCGGATCCATCGAAAACATCTCCATACTCTGCGACTGGCAGGATTTCGGAATAATACTTTTCCACATATGAGTTGCTCAGGCGTCTTCTTACTGGCGTCGAATCAGGGTCGCCCTGATTCGATTCATTCACGAAGATTACGGGTCTAACGATTCGACCCCCAATACTCGAGACTGTTATGAAGGGCTTCTGGATATTGTTCCCGACGAGTGCAGAAACCCCGATGGACAGATAACCACTAGAATCCGAAATCGCCAGTTCAGTTGGCGTGAGAAACAGAGGAACCTCTCTTGCAACATCTCTCTGTAATCCAATGGGGATGTCTGCCCATTTCACTTGATCTCCTTTTTCTACAAGCTTCTTTAGTGTTCTCCAATTGGCTTTGCTCGCTGGTGACATTGACTCAGCGGAATCAATCGAGCCATTGACACCCACTTCTTTGATTTCGCCACTGCCGACGAGTCGATTCTCGAGCTCCATCAGCTTGCGGGCAATGATTTTCGGAAGGTTCCTCTTAAGCCATTCCGAAGGCAAATCTTTGCGAGGCGTAAGATTCGGATTGTCCTGAGTAGATTCAAAGGATAAAGTTGACGATCTTGTGAACTCAAAAACAGATATTTCCGTTGGAGTATCGATTTTCGGACTCTTGTAGCTCATGCCTTCTCCCATGGCAGTCATTGAAAGGCCGAGAATGAAGGGGAATGAAGCCAGAGAATTGAAAAAGTTGCGCACTAGCAGATAATAGAGCAACCAGTTTCTTTCGGCTATAGATTTCATTTGTTTTTTGGCAAAAGTTAACAAAAGTTGTGCAAAACTCGGTTGAACTTGTTCATGTTTGAGCTAATTGGGACGCCTATCCGATTGGATAAGTAAACTCAGATCACGCTGCCAGGTGGTCGTGCTAATTCTTCGAGATGGTTGTCCATTAGAAGTAATGGTTCTCACGGAAACTTGTTGTGAGCAAGGGCGGGTGGCGAGTGATTGCTACAATTTGACCATGCGCGTCTTCATCTCGGTGGATATGGAAGGGATCACGGGGCTCGTCTCGTGGTCGCAATGCTCCCGACCCAACGGCAAGTTTTACGACTACGGCTATGCGCGGCAGATGATGACGCACGACGTCAACGCCGCCATCCGAGGGGCACGCAAGGCCGGAGCCACCGAGATCGTGGTCAAAGACTCGCACGGCAACAGCAAGAACCTCCTCATCGCCGACCTCGAACCCGGGGTCGAGCTGATCTCCGGCGAGGGTCGACCCGGAGACGGCATGATGTGGGGAATCGGGGAGACCAACAACGGAAAGCCGTTCGATGCGGCGATGCTCGTGGGATATCACGCCAAGGCGGGCACCCTGCGGGGCATCATGGAGCACACCATCACCGGAGGTGTTCACCGAATGTTCATTGAGTCTGGCGGGACGAAAACCGAGATCGGGGAGATCGGGGTAGCGATGCTCACCGCCGGAGCCTACGAAATCCCGATCGTCATGATCAGTAGCGACGACCTCGGCTGTGCCGAAGCCAAAGAGCACGCTCCCACCATCGTCACGGCCGAAACCAAAACGGGACTCGCAAGGTACATGGGCAAGCTCAAGCACCCCTCCGTCACGGGTCCGCTCATTGAGGAAGCCGCTTATCAAGCGTTGCAAACCAAGCACGTTCCGTTTCACGTGAAACTCCCGGCAACGGTGACCATTGAGTTCAACCGAGCCGAGATGGCGGAGATGTGCATGTGGCTACAAGGCGCCGAGCGAGTAGACGCTTACACCGTGGCCGCAACCTTTCAAGACTTCCATGCCCTGCACAAGTTCTGCTGGGCCTGCTGGATGCTCTCGTTCAAGGGAATTGACACGCAAGACTAAGACTTTTTCAGACTCAAAATCACGGGTTTTTGTCGGAAAAAGTCAAAGTTAGTCGTTTTAGCAGAACGCTGAATCGGCTGGCGCGTTATGCTGGTAGGGGACTCGCGTCAACGGGTCCAGCTAGGAGATTTTATGGACCGTTCTATGGTTGCTCGATTCGTCGCCGGTGCGGCACTGCTAGGTGTCTGTGCGTCGATGCTCTCAATCCCATCGCAAGCCGTCGCCGTGCGACAAGACCCACCCGCAGAAGAGCCGCTGAAGTATGAAAAGGACGCTTGGCCGTTCGTTAAGAAGTACTGCATCGGTTGCCACAACAAGGACAACGCCGGTGGAGGACTCAAGTTTGCCGACGACCTGAAGGAAGCCGACGCGCTCAAGATGCGCAAGGAATTTACTCAGTCCATGCGAAAGGTTCAGCGAAAGCAAATGCCGCCTGCAAAGGCCGCTCAACCGGGCGACAAAGAAAAGGCTCGATTCCTGGATTGGGTGAAGAAGAGCTTCCCCAAGAAAGACGAAGCCTAAGCTACCCACGCCAACCGGCTAAAACCAATCAAGAACAAAACGGGGCCGTTCCAACTAGGAACGACCCCGTTCGCTTTTACCCATCTAGTCCGTGCTGAACTATCGTCGCAGCATGTTGATCACATCCTGAAGAACCTCGTCCATGATGGTCAGCGTCTTCGCCGCCGCCTGATAAGATCGTTGGAACTTCAGCATGTTGGTGAGCTCTTCATCAATAGAAACGCCAGAGACGTCTGCCACCTGCTTCTCTACCTGTTGAATGACCGCTCGCTGAGTGTCTACGTTGGACTGAGCCACCTGCACGCTTCTGCCCACGTCGCTCAAGATGTCTCCGTAGTAGGCGCGGAAACTCTTGTTGCCAAGACCCCCAAACTGCCGATCTCGCATTTGCGATAGGCCCAGGGCAATCG
>CAZAVC010000159.1:0-5433 GCA_964488265.1 uncultured Fimbriimonas sp. | reverse complement strand
GGGCCTAGCGGCGGCCCGGTTGAGAGGGATCGATGACGGTAGGAATGGTGGTCGAAGAGGCGGACGGCTTATCGGCAAGAGCTATCGCGGTATCGAAATCTCGCCCTGGTTTGGGCTTTCCGATGACCACGATTCGATCCCCAGCAGCAAGAGTTGTCAGGTCGATCGACTCGGTTGGCAGATACACCGATTTCACTCCATCTGGACCAAGGTTCAGAACTTTGCGCTGGGGCTTGGTCACCATCTTCGTCTTGCCCGACTTCTCGGTTTCCGAGATGACAAAGCCGTAGATTTGGTTCTTCTCGGCGTCGAAACGCTCGAAGTGAAGATCGATTCGCCTCATTCCGCCACCCGGAAGCGTGTCTGGGAACATGAGAACGGGCTTCGCTTCTTGGATCTTTTGCGCTCTCATGAGCGAGGAGTAGGCGTTGACTGTTCCGTAGCCCGCCACATGCAGTTCGAAGTGCAAATGAGGAATCGTGTTCTCGGCATTTCCGCTGTCGCCGTTGTAGCCCACAAATTGCCCTGCCTCCACTCTATCCCCCGACTTAAGCCCCGGCGCAAACGTGAACTCTGGACCCGCTTTACCGTCGTCGCCACCGGGCATGTCGTTGTTCAAGTGAATATAGCTACAAGAAACGCCGTTATCGCCATGAATCGAAAGCGAATCGCCACCCAAATAGACAGTGCCGGAAATGGCGGCCACGAGAGGTCGCATCTTCTCAGCCGGAAGATCCTGGCCCATGTGCTTGCGCTTTCCTCCATCTCTTGGAGCGCCAAACGTATCCGACCATTTCACCGGCCCAAGCACCGGAAATACAAGCGGAACGATCGGAGCGCCCTTCTTGTCCAAGGGCCACTTCGGCATCTCTGGAGCGACTGTTTCGTTCCCTTGATCCTGCAGCACTCGCATATCTCCACCCATGACCTGTCGAGTAGAAGACTCATCACCCGTGGGAAGGACCTTCGCAGGTTCCTCAGCGTCGTTGAAGATCGAGTCGAACACCGTGATCACGTTTCCGGTTTCGCTCTCTACCTGCACGTAGACAACGGTCATCCCTTTCGGCCCCGGCAGGTATAGATTCGCGGATGAAGAGTAAGGGCGCCAGTTGGACCACTCCGCTCCGTCGAGCGAAAGTCTCATGCGTTTCATCCGTTCGAAGCCGGT
This sequence comes from uncultured Fimbriimonas sp., assembly GCA_964488265.1. Taxonomy (GTDB): domain Bacteria; phylum Armatimonadota; class Fimbriimonadia; order Fimbriimonadales; family Fimbriimonadaceae; genus Fimbriimonas. The sequence continues at coordinate 4,265 of CAZAVC010000159.1, read as the reverse complement.
GAGGGTGAGGTTCACATTTCTTCGGGTTGTGATCGGTAACTCGTTTTCAATGACAACGTTCATCGTCTCGTTGGATCGCCCGAAAACTTGCACCATAATCACGCCGCGTTTACCGGCGGCGATACCAACGCCCGTCTCCACAAACTTGCCATCCAAGATGTTGGATCGGTGCCCCGGCGAATCCATCCAGAGCTTGGTCGCCATATCGGCCGTACGCGCTCCCAGGACGATGTTCTCCCCGACGTAGTTGTATCGATAGCCGGCCTGCTCGACCCGTTGCCAGGGATGAACCCCTTCCGGTGAAGCGTGTGCGAAATAGCCGCGCCGAGCCATGTCTTCCGCATGCGCTTGGGCCGTTTTCATTAAGCTGCCGTTGGCGCGCAGAGGTCGAGCGCCGGTACGGACTCTCTCCCGGTTTATGCGGTGGATCAGATTGTAAAGTGGCGCTTCCTGTCGTACTCCCTGCGGAACCGCCGAAGAGTAACGCGGCGCCGCATACTGACCGATCCCGAAGGTGGTCAGTAGTCCCCCGACAACTGCGATTGATGCCCAATAGTTCTTTTTCACGATTTCCTCTCCCCAAAGGAAGGCCACCGATTGCAAGTTCGCGGCCTATCACTACAGACGAACGACCCTCGCAATCGGCATATGAAACATTGAACCGGAAGGGCAAAAGGCCCTCCGTGACATTCCTCACACTCTCTGATCATTGAAGCGAGGCGTTTGCTTGGACGAGTGCTTCGACTTCCGGAGTTTCCAAGGCATTGTCCGGATCAATTGCCGAACCCTCTCGAACGACGGTTTTTGATTCGGGCAGCCTTGCCGGAACCAGTGTGGACACTCCAGGCTCTTGCATGGTTACACCAAGCCAAGTTGGGGCAACTTCAATGGTGACCGGATTGTGAGTGATGACGATGAACTGGATCGACTTGCTGAATTCCGCGAGGAGCCCGGCGAACCGCTCAACGTTACGACCGTCGAGGGGCGCGTCGACCTCGTCGAGCACTACCAGCGGGGCAGGCTTCACTTTGAGCAGCGAGAACAGGAACGCCGAGGCGCAGAGCGACCGTTCTCCGCCAGAAAGTAGCTGCAGAGGCTGCTTTCGCTTTCCGGGGAGTTGGACAGAGATATCCACTCCCGATTCCAAAACCTTCTCCGTATCGGTCAGGGAAAGTTCAGCGCTTCCTCCTCCGAACAACTGAGTAAAGAGGGTCGAGAATGCTTCCCTAACCTGCTCAAACGTGTTGAGGAATTTATCGCGGGTGAGCTTATCGAGCTCGGCGATAGAGCTTTCTACTTGCTTGATCCCGCCGAGAATATCTTCTAGTTGCACCGAGAGTTCTTCATACCGTTGGGTCAATCGCTCGTAAGCTTCGATCGCCCCCACGTTAACGTCGCCCATCGCCCGAATCTCCCGTCGAAGTCTTCCCACCACCATCGCCGCATCCGCTGGGACCTCGTGCTGCCCCTCTTGCTCCAATGCGTCAGCCTCGGAAAGACCATAGGCGTCCATTAGGCGTTCAGCGGCGTTGGCGCGTTTCGATTCGGCTCTCGCACGGGCAAGCTCCGATCGATGGTTGGCCTCACCAAGCGACATCGCCGTTGCCCGAGCCTCCTTGGACTCCTCGGTCAATCTCAAGCTGGTTTCCAGCAGCGCGCGCCGCTCACCTTGCAGCCGCGCCAATTTGGACTCGATGAGTTCTCGCTCTCGAAGTGACTCAGCGAGTTTCGCTTTGAGCTCGTCAATGTGCGCGAGAACTTTCTGTCGTTCCGGCTCCAAGTTATCAATCCGCTTGCTCCGGTGCTCCTTGGCGTCCTTTGCCGCCTGAAGTCGCCTTTCGGCAGCACTGAGCCGTAGGTGTGCTTGATAGACTCGATTCTTGGAGTCTCTTAGGCGCCCTTCGAACTGCTCGGCATCGGCGCTTTTCGCGGCAACGGCCTTGAGAATTTCGTCTCGCTTGGCCTCCAGCTCCGCCAAATCGACCGCTTGTGGAATCTCAGATTCAACTTGCTTGAGACGTCCCATCTCCGCCACCAGGCGGTCTCGATCTCGAACCGCTCCGTTTCGCTCCGAAGCAAGACCGTCTCGATATTCCAGGGCTTCCTTGAGGGGCACTTTGATCTTGGCGAGTTCGGACTCTTTGGCGATCACCCCCTCCTGGGCCAACTGCACCTGAGCATTTCGTTTTTCGTTGCGAGACTCATACTGGCCAATGGTCTTGTTTACTCGCTCGAGGGATTCTTCGATCTCGGCGAGATCAGCCTTTCTCTGCACAAGGCCGTATCCTTGGCGAGCCTGTTTTCCACCCGTCACCGCTCCGCTTGAGTGAACAACTTCGCCGTCTAATGTAACCATGCGACTCCAGCCGTAGGTCTTGGCTAGGGCAAGCGCATGATCGATCGTTTCAACCACAACGATGCGTCCTAGGAGGCTGTTGATAACGGGTCGGACTCTATGTTCGCAATCGACGAGCTTCGAAGCCAGACCAACGACCCCAGGCTTCATGAGCACTTGCTCGAGTTCGCGAGAAGGTTCGCTGGGGCGCATCAGCGAGATCGGCTGAAACGTCGCTCGCCCCGCCTGATTCTCTTTGAGATACCGAATCGCGGATTTGGCATCCGATTCGTGATCGACAATCAGGTCGTTTGCGGAAGCTCCTAAGGCGGTTTCGATGGCAAGAGCAACCTCCTTATCGGCCTCAATGACCTCCGCAACGGCTTCGTAGCGTCCCTTGAGTTGCCCTCTCTCGCACGCTTCGAGAACCGCTCGGGCACCTTGGCTCATTCCCTCGTGAGTCTCAAGGGTCGCCTCGATTCCCCGCTTTCGGCCTTCTAACGAGGCTCGCTCACTCATTGCCCGGCGAACTTCTTGCAGGTCCGTCTCTTCCGACTCGCGGACGGTTGCGATCTCCGAACGATATGCCTCGATCTCCGAGATCAAAGCGGATCGCTTTGATTCGTACTCTTGAAACTCCGATTCGGCTTCTCGGAGCGCACCTTCTAGATCTGGGAGGGACTTTTCAATTCCGTCCAATTCGCGCTGGGCGGCTTGCAAACGGTCGTTTCTGGCCTGCGATTCCGCTTCCAGTTTCAGGCGAAGTCGGTCTGCCGCTCTCGCCTGCTCCAGGACCCTTTCGGCATCTTTGAGACCGGCTCTCAATTGCTGGGCCTCGGTGTCGATTCCAGACCCTTCGACGGAAATCCGCTCCAGTTCTGCCGACTCTCGCACGTGGTCTGCACGGGCCTCGCCAAGCTCTTTCTCGGCGAGTTCGATGCGCTCGTCATCCTGACCGGAATCGGTGCGAAGATTTTGTTCGGTCTCCGCGAGCGCCGCGAGTTTTTGTTCGCTGAGGCGGATATCTGCCTCCAAGCGTTCGATACCTGTGAGGAGCCTTTGCTGGAGCCCCCGCACGTCGTCCATTTCCAACTCGAGAGAACTGATCGACTCACCGGTCGACTTCACATCGCGGTCAAGTTTTTCGGCTCTGTCCTGCTCCTGTTTGAGCAGCCGGAGCGACTCTTGAATGCGCGTCTCCAGTTCCTCGGATTCTCGAACGGCGGCGCAAAGTTCGTTGACCAGTAACCCCAATTCCACTTCTCGCAGAGAGGCGACGAGGCTTTTGTACCGAATCGCCTGTTCAGCCTCTTCGCGCATGGGATCGCGTTGCTTCTCGATCTCGGCAAGGATGTCGCTAACGCGGCTAAGGTGCTCCTGAGCCTGCGACAGGCGTTTCAACGATTCCACTTTCCGGCTTCTATATCGCTGGACACCCGCTGCCTCATCGATCCACCCACGCCGATCTTCGGCACTCGCCGCAAGCGCCTGATCGATCTCCTTTTGGCCCACGATCGCGTAACCCGCTCGACCCAGACCCGAGTCGGCCAAGAGTTCCAAAACATCTCGTTGGCGGACGGATTGTCGGTTGATGAAGTAGTCGCTGTCTCCAGCCCTCGTTAATCGCCGGGTAAGCCAGACTTCCGATGCGTCCACAGGGAGGGTCCCGTCCTCGTTATCGAAGCAGAGGGAGACCTCGGCGTATCCAACCGCCCGGCGCTTGGTGGATCCACTAAAAATGACGTCTTGCGAATGCGCCGCACGGAGATGCCGGGAATTGACCTCGCCGAGGCCCCATAGCATGGCGTCCACTAGGTTTGACTTGCCGCAACCATTCGGACCCACAACCGCGACGATCCCTCCGTCGAGATCGAATTCCGTCTTGTCGGCGAAGGTCTTGAAACCGAACAGCTTGACCCGTTTAAGGCGC
>CAZAVC010000158.1:0-5453 GCA_964488265.1 uncultured Fimbriimonas sp. | reverse complement strand
CTAGCCCGCCGCTTCTGGTGGGGAATTCTTTGGCTGATGAGACAGCCGTGGATGCGTCGCGCTCAAGAGGCTCCGCTTCAATGGTTTTCCGAATCTTTCCGGACCCGAGCACTAGAATCGAACAAGCGCCAAAACGCCTTAGCGCGAAAGATCGGGCTTCCTTTGCTGACAGTGCTGATCGACATGATCGTCGCCGTTTGCGCCCTCTCTATCGCAGTACAACTTCTGCTGATGGCCAACGACCAGGGCTGGCTACAGGCACCGGAAACCCTGATCGAAAAGACTTCTACATACTGATCGGGACAAAATCCGACCAATCCCCAAGGTACAGAACCTCTTCCTCTAACCAAACCGAAAACTGAGCGTGCACCGATTTGCGAACGTGAGTTGCTAGGGACCGGATCTCGGTTGCTTTTGCTTCGTTCACGTTGAGAAGAAAATTGGCGTGCTTCTTCCCTACCATCGCTCCGCCAAGACGAAAGCCCTTCAGTCCGCATGCTTCGATGAGGAAACCAGAAGGAACCACTCCTGCCTTCCTCATGCCCTCGGTGAGACCAGGGATCCGCTGTGCGAGATCGGGATCAACAACATTCTTGAAGAAGCTTCCCGCGCTCGCGGGGGGAGGCTGCTTCGAGATTCGTTGTCGCTGATACTCCCGCGCCTCATCGAAAATGGCCTTGGCAGGCTTTTCTGGGAGCTTCATCTCCACCTTAGTGACCACTGCCTTAGGGGCATTTGGCCTTCGAAGAACGGAATCGCGGTAGGAAAACTCCATCCAGCTAGGATCGACCCATTGCGGCTCTCCGTTTTGCACGATCTCCAGCCTGGTCAGAAACTCGGAGACGTTGCTCCGATAGGCTCCGGCATTTGAAACCAACGCCCCACCTAGCGTCCCCGGAATGCCCACCGCGAACTCGAGTCCGCCGAATCCTCTTTGAGCCGCCTTGAGAAACACTTCCTGAAATCCGGCCCCGGCATCAGCAAGGAGCGATCCTTCTGCGTCGATCTCAATGCACCGCGCAGCGTTCACAACCACTAGCCCCTGTACTCCGGCGTCTGAGGGCAAAACATTGCTCCCCCAACCCAAGAGGGTGACATCGAGCCCCTCCGACTGGGCAGCACTGATAACCCTCACGAGCTGATCATGAGATTTTGCAACCACGAAGAACTCGGCCGATCCACCTGCTTTTAGCGTGGTGTACGGGCCCAGCGGCACTTTCCGGCTCACTTGAGTCCAATCAAACTGCATCAGAATCGTCCTTGATTAACCCTTGTCACTGTTCGAACTGGGTGCCACATTTGGGTTGGACATGGTGTACCCGATGGGCTTCTTTGGGGTGCTGATGCTGGGCTCGATCAAATAAATTGGGAGGAGTTCGGCCGGCGAGGTTGGGATCAGACCATCACGGATTTCAGCTACCTTTTCGGCACTTGGGTAAACGACATTTTCGAAGCCAGGCCCAAAGCCGACAAGATCGGTGTATCGTTGTTTCAGTTCATCGAGGGGTTCTTCCGTTCTGAAAACGGCCTCTCCCGGGACCCTCACAAACCACTCGCCACGCTTGCTTGGAAATGCAACCGTTCGGTTTGCCGCGATCAGATCAAAACTGGTGCAACCCGTGCAGGCTTTTGACTGTGCGTAGGCTAAAGATTTTGTGAGCGTGACACCCACGCGAGTTCCAGTGAACGATCCCGGCCCGAGGTCCGCGACAAAGAGACTGACCTCAGAAAGTGAAACGGGAAGTTCACTTAACATCTCCGAGAATGCCTCGAGGGCACGGTTTTTCCATTCCCGGGTTGCTGAGAACAGGATCCCCCCATGGGAATCAATGAGGGCGACGGAGGTCATCGTCGAGGACGAACTAAGCGCAAGAATCACGATTTACGTTCGATACGCACCTTTCTGGCGAACTCGTACAATTTCGAACGAAGCTCCTTCAGGTTTTGAGAACCCTCGGTCTCGCAGTACAGAACTACAAACCCTTCCCGCTTCAAGTCCAGCAACACTGTCCAAGCGGAGATGCGATCCTTCCCTTCGACACTCTTACCCAGTCGGGTCCTTATGCCGTCGATATACATCCCTGATTCGGTGTAGTAACCCGGTTCGTTCCCCCGTTTCTGAACAACGGAGTACTTCTCCAAGTCTTCATTCTCAACTCGGCGAATCACGCCGACAAAGTCAGGCATGAACGAGTCGCCGAATGAACCCTTCACCACCTTTTTCTGCGGCGACAAGAATGCGATAAAGTCTTCCTTCGCCGTTCGAGCAACCCCCGTTTGAGCGGGAAGAAAGACCGTGTAGTTGCGGTTCTCGACAACGATCGGGGCAGACATTGGACCAACGAAGGGCTTTGTTGGGGGTTTTGAGCCCTCAATAAAGATTCGCGTTTCGTTCATGGCCGGGAGCCCTTGGGCATCCACGCGGGGCGCTTCCATGGGCTGAACGGTCTCGAGGAACTCCATGAGCTTGGGCTCGAGAACGCCATCGTTGGCCTTCGGAGCAGAAATCTCAATTCCCAGTTTTTTCGCTCCGGGCCTTAGAAAAATGGCATGGATCGTGGCTCTCTCGCCCTGCTTCTCCTTCTTGGTGAAACGGGTGAGGGCGACTTTTGAGTCCAACACTTCAAGAATCCACTGCCGCTCAACCACCGCCTTGTCTTTTAGCGACTCGGCGAACTTCGTGTTGTAGTCCTCCGGCGAAGAGTCGGAGACGATCAGATACAGGTCCAGATTGGCTTCGAATTTTGGCTCTGTAAACGGTATCGCGCGGGACGTGAATGCTCCTCTGGGAGACCGAGCTTTGCGCCAATTCGCAGGGTGAGTGAATCCCAGTCCAACTTCCTTCACATCCAGCTTTTTGGGCGCCACATCGGAGGCAACGCTCGAAGCGGTGGCTGCCAAAGAAGAGGTCACAAACGGATGCTCAAGAGGCTGATTCGTTGTGAAGAAGGCGACGGCTGCAATAAATGGAAGCATGGTCGAGTACGGTGATTATGACGGGCAACGGGCTCGCTAGTTATCAGATTTCGGGTCGGGAAAGTTCGAGCGAATGGCTGGGCATGAGCTATTCGTCTTTTGCGAGCAATTCACCGATTCGATCACCTACCTTCTTGAGCACCTTCCCCCGGTGACTAATCTGGTGCTTTTGTTCGGCGGTGAGATCTGCCATGGTGCAGTTATTCTCAGGCAGGAAGAAGATTGGGTCGTATCCGAAGCCGCCATTCCCAGAGGGTGCTTCAGATATCCGCCCTTCACAAGTGGCGTTAAAGACCTCGGTCGGGTGTCCTTTTTTCGCCAACGCGACGAAGCAGTTGAACCTCGCTCCACGCTGTTCGACGGGGACTCCGGTCAGGCGTTCCAGGATCAGAGCAATTTTCTCTGGGAAGGGGAGGTCTTCCCCACCGAACCGTTTGCTATAGACCCCAGGAGCTCCGTCGAAAGCATCAATCTCCAGACCCGCGTCATCGGCAACGCACCACTCGCCCGTTACCTCCGCCGCACTGTTTGCCTTGATGGCAGCGTTCTCGGCGTAGGTTGTCCCGGTCTCTTCAGGTTCGGGAGCCTCTGGATACTCCGCAAGGGTGACGATTTCGAGTTCTGGAAATCGAGCGGTGAGGATGGTGACCATCTCTCCCGCTTTCTTCCGATTGTGAGTAGCAATAACAAGACGCATGAATTTCTGGAGAAACCGCCTACTGCCCGAGAGTCTCTCGTTGAGCAACCATCAGCTCGTCGCAGCCCTTTTTCGCCAGTTTCAACATGCGACCAAGGGTGTCCGGGCCAAACGGATCGTGCTCGGCGGTTCCTTGAATCTCAACGAATTTTCCTGCTCCGGTCATAACCACGTTCATGTCGGTGCCCGCTTCGCTATCCTCGTCGTAGTTCAGGTCCAGAACTTCTTGATTTCGATAGATCCCAACGCTAATCGCGGCGATTTGGTCAAGAATGGGGTTCTTCTTGATAGCCCGTTTCTTCAACAAGTAATCCACTGCATCGGAAAGCGCGATGTAACCCGCCGTAATTGCGGCGCATCGAGTGCCACCATCCGCTCGGATGGCATCGCAGTCGATCGTGATCGTGTTTTCACCCAAGGCGCTCAGGTCCACAACTGCACGGAGCGATCGTCCGATGAGCCTTTGAATCTCCATCGAACGACCATTCGGCTTCATAAGATCGCGATTGTTTCGCTGTCGGCCAGACCGGGGGAGCATGGAGTATTCAGCGGTGATCCAGCCCTGACCCTTTCCCTTCAAGAACGGCGGAACTCGCTCTTCGACCGTTGCCGTTACGAGCATGTGGGTATCGCCAAGCTTGAGGAGGCAGGATCCTTCGGCGAATTTTGCAAAGCCCCTTTCAAGGGTATAAGGGCGTAGTTCGTCGAGTTGCCTTCCGTCAGGTCGCATGTTGCGAGAGTACCTAGGCGAACAAAGACCTGTCGCCTAACACAATCACACGATCGGTTTGGGCACTCTCAAGAGCTGCACAGGCCACCTCGAGGGCGGCATACGCATCGGACAGTTTCACCGGCGAAGGTTTGCCAGAGATGATCGCTTCGACAAAGTCTTGAAACTGTCTCCGGAACGGATCGTCTGCGGGTGTGAAATTCCCTTCGTAACGCTTCTCTCCAGGTCGGACGGTTCGAACCGAACTTGCACGTCGGCTGTCGTACTGGAGAAGCCCTTCCGAGCCTGCAATATCGAATCCAACGCTGAATCCTTCTGGATCCATCCAGGTTGCCTCGACATGCGCGATCACCCCGGAGTGGAATTCAAGAGTCGCCATTCCGTGGTCGGGCCCAGACATGGTTTTGGCTCCCACCGAGCGGGCGAAGACAGTCTTGACCGAGCCAAATCTCTGAAGTAGCCAATCGAAGTCGTGAACGGCGAGGTCGATAAAGACGCCACCGGACCGGGTGTGATCGGTGAACCACCCTTGGGCCCCCTGCGGCACCCCGCCTCCTCGACGAACTCTTGCGGCGGCAACTCGACCGATCTTTCCCGAGTCGATCAAATCGGCAGCGCGTCGAAACTCGGGAAAGTAGCGAACGACGTGGCCGACCATCACAACTGAACCTGAATGCCCCTCTAATTCAGCGACGACGTTGCGAGCCGTTTCCAGATTGTGCGCCAAGGGCTTTTCAACAAAAACGTGCTTTCCGGCTTTCGCTGCAGCAACCGTGAACTCGGCGTGGGCGTCATTGGGCGTGACGATGTCGACAATGTCGACAGTATCCAGAAGAGCGTCAAAGGTCGTAACGGCGGATCCACCATTTTGCGCGGCAAACTCCGAAGCTCGCTCCGGACTGCGATCATAGACGAAGAGTTCAGAGCCTCCGTGGTCAGCAAGCAACGGCTTCAGGTGCCGCAAGTGCACTCCCGCAAGTCTGCCCGCTCCCACGGCCCAAGTGCAAGCCAAGGCCAATATGAGAGCGACGGCGGCGCATCTTGGCACGC
>CAZAVC010000157.1:0-5460 GCA_964488265.1 uncultured Fimbriimonas sp. | reverse complement strand
CGCTCACCTTCGCCTTCAACTGGCGGGCTTAAGAGAACCCCGCCCTAGTAGTAAAAGCGGGTCGGGGGTACCATGTTAGCTAAGATGGTGAAGTGGAAAGAAGGCGATCAAGTTCGCATCGTAGAGCGTGAGGCAACTGCCGAAGATCGGAAGAATCACCGCTATTACGCCCACATGGCCAACCTGGTCGGAACGGTTCAAAACATCTACGCCGAGAGCGAGATCGCGGTCCGAATCGACCCGGCAACCCTGACGTCTGTCACCCGAGACGTGCTCGATACCGCCACCAAGCGCATGCGCGAGCGGTTTCTAGACGGCGTAAGCGAAGAGCAAAAGAAGCTTCTGACCAAAGAAGAACTCGAGTTCGATGTTCACTACATGCTCCTTTGCCACCAAGACGACTTGGTCACTCCCTAATTTCCACCTTTCATCCCAATCCAAAGAGCCATGCCTCCTTCTGATTTCAGTTTCGACATCGTTTCCCGCGCCGACATGATGGAGCTCAAGAACGCCGTGCAGCAAGCACAGCGCGAGCTCGAGAATCGGTACGACTTCAAGGGCTCCAAGGCCGATATCCAGTTTGAGAAAGACAAACTCACGCTGATTGCGGATGACGAGTTCAAGATGGATCAGCTCAAAGACATCGTGTTCTCAAAGATGCTCAAACGGGGAATCGACTCTCGCCAAATCAGCTGGACAAAATTAGAGCCGGCTGCCGGAATCACCGTGAAGTGCGACCTGGAGCTTCAAACCGGTATCTCGCAAGACAAGGCCAAGGCGCTTGTCAAGCAGATTCGAGACAACAAGGCCCTCAAGGTCCAGCCGCAGATTCAGGGCGATGAAGTTCGCGTGTCGTCCAAGAGCAAAGACGATCTTCAAAAGGCAATCACCTTCGTGAAGGGTCTTGATCTCGACTACCCGGTTGACTTCGTCAACTTCCGCTAAGAGAAGCTTGATCGCCTAGGGAAGCGACGTGACTACGGCGTACCCGCCGCGCATCGTTGGCCGAATCGAGGAGACGGTTACGTTGTGCGGCACCATTGTGCCTGGCAGAGCGTTTTTGCACTGCTCAACAATCTCTTGCGCGGTGAATCGGTCGGCCTCATGAAGGCACACGTGGGCACACACGTTGCCCTGATGGAACCAAACCGACGCATCAGCCACATCGTCGAGCCCAAGCAGGAACGATTCCACTTTGCGGAGTACGGCGCCGTTGCCGGAAGCGGTTTGCATAGCGACATTGTCCAGCAAATTTGGCGAATTCATCAGTCCATTCTTCAGATATACAAGAAATCAGTGACATATCCCGCAATCTTTATCATCAGTGATGGGTTTCAACGCGTCTGGGCCTAACGCTTGGATTCAAAGCGAGCCCTCACCCTAGTAGAACCACTGGGGACGGAACTAATCCACAACGCTAAGCGTGCTCTCGGTGGATTCCAACCTCGTCAGAGATCGGCAAGCTTGTACCCACGGGCACTCTTTGCTCAGAGCTTCGGCAGCTTTCAGAGCGGCGGTCTCGTCCGTAAATCGACCAAACACCGCCGAACCAGAGCCAGACAGGCCGGCATCTTTGGCCCCAAAAACTTGGAGCCGTTCGATGAGGTCCAACGATTCACAGGGAGCGACGCGCTCAAAATCGTTGTAAAGGCGATCTTCGGCGGGGAAGTCCACAAACTCGTACTGCTTTTCGTCCAGCCTTCGGTACATGCCAGGAGTCGAGCAACTCACCGAGTGTTTGGCGAGAACGTAATGCTCCACCGGCTCCGGGTCGGGCAGCTTGGTGAGGATTTGACCGTATCCTTCACCCTTCGCTCTTCCGCCGACCAGGAAGAACGGCACATCGGCTCCAATTGCCATGGTGATGGCCTTGTGCTCACTATCGGAAAGGCGCATCTGCATGAGCTTTCTAGCGGCGCGAATCACGCCTGCCGCATCCGAGCTACCGCCTCCGAGGCCAGATTCACTGGGGATTCGCTTCTCAAGGTGGATCGCCACCTTGGGGAAATCAGCCACTTCCATTAGTAGCCTCGCCGCTTTGGTGACCGTGTTCTCGTCGGGAATAGTCGGGTCGTTGGTGGTGAAGCTCAGCTGGCCGGCCGGCTCAATGGTGAGCGTATCGTAAACCGAAACCGCCTGAAAAATGGTCCGGATGGGGTGGTAGTTGCGATGATCGACAGGACCCACCGCCAGGAAGAGATTGATCTTGGCGGGACAATGGACGATCACCTTGCTCATGCGTTTTCTTGCCCTTCTTCGTATTGTGACGCCTGAGAGTTCCCTGGTGCGGGGTGACCCTTCAATTCTACGAACCCGGCCGATGGTCGGAAGGGGGGAGGCGTTGGCGGTTGGAAGGAACCTGGATCGGTAGGGGCAGGACCCTCACCGGACTCCTTTAGGAACGATGGCAGAATGGTCTCGTCCATTCCCTTCAGGTCCGCCTCGCCGAAAGTTTGATCCTTTGGCATCTGATTTTCTGGAACATATACCGCTCGCGGAAAATGTCCCAAGTCCAACTCTTCCAGGGCAGTGTCGATTGCCTGCAACTGGGCGCGAGCTTCGGCGATTCCGGTGAGGAAAAGTTCGGTATCTAGAGCCGGAGACTTGCCCGTGAGTCGATAGCTGAGAACTTTCAGTCTCAAGCTGTCCAGAGTGGTTACGAATACGGCCGCCTGGGCTTCGGTGCGGTGTACTCCGGCGAGGATCTCGCTGTAGTGCGCTCGATATTCGGCGATATTGCGATCTGCGATGCCGTACAGAGCCTTCGCCTGGGCGTCGGCGGGCATGGCGGAAGGCGCAGAGGGTTTGCGTCGAACCACATGCTCCGATTCAGCAACCTCTTTGAAAATCAGATCGGCCCGGCGGAGAGCAAGGTAGAGCGCGTTGGCGATCTTATCGACCGTCTGCGGAAGCTCGTACAGATCGGCGACACCGTTCTTTCCAAGTTTCGTCACCGCCAGTTGAAAGGCGTCGAGTCGCTCGGCGCAGTCGTCCCACATCGCCTTGAATCGCTGGTGAACAAACAGCTTCTTGGAGGCCATTCCCCATGCCAAGTACCAGTGAACCGCCCATCCGGTGGCGATGAGGGTGAGCCCGGCAAGCACGCCCGATAGCGAGGCACCAACGGCATTCAGAACGGCAATGATTCCGCCTGTCCAAAGGACCTGAAGGACAACCCGCCTCGCGGAAAACACTTCGCGCAGATGGATCCGCCTGTCATGTTTGCGGATCTCATCCATAGCCATAGGTTACGAGTTTTTGCCCCATTCAGGTGCAGTCGGTTTGTTGCGTTACAGCAGATTTGGCTTCTGCTGAACGTCAAGGAATTCTTGCTCAACGGCATACGCCGCCGCAAGCAACTTCTCGTCTGCCATTGGTGCGCCCATCAGTTGAAGACCCACCGGAAGCCCATCGCTATAGCCGACATTGAGCGAGATAGCGGGAGCGCCGATCATGTTCGCGGGGATCGTGCAGTAGTCTAGCAGCTTCATCGCCAGCGGGTCGGCGTCGAACTCGCCGAGCTTAAACGCAGTGACCGGGCTGGTGGGGGAAACCACAAAGTCGAACTCTTGGAAGGTCTGCAAGAACTTCTCTCGCATGTGCGCTCGAACTTGCTGGGCTTCCGGTGGGTCTTCAACTTCTCGTCTGCCATTGGTGCGCCCATCAGTTGAAGACCCACCGGAAGCCCATCGCTATAGCCGACATTGAGCGAGATAGCGGGAGCGCCGATCATGTTCGCGGGGATCGTGCAGTAGTCTAGCAGCTTCATCGCCAGCGGGTCGGCGTCGAACTCGCCGAGCTTAAACGCAGTGACCGGGCTGGTGGGGGAAACCACAAAGTCGAACTCTTGGAAGGTCTGCAAGAACTTCTCTCGCATGTGCGCTCGAACTTGCTGGGCCTTGGTGTAGTAGGCGTCGTAATAGCCTGCACTGAGCGCGTAGGTGCCGATCATGATCCGAGCCTTCACCTCGTGACCAAATCCTTCGCCACGCGTTTTTTCGACCAGTCCGATATGCCCCTTCGACTCTTGGCGAGCTCCATATCGAATGCCATCGAACCGAGCGAGGTTCGAGCTTGCCTCCGCCGGGGCAATGATGTAGTAGGTGGTGACGCCGTACTTGATCTCTTCAATAGAGACTTCGGTGACCGTGGCACCAGCGGCTCGAAGCCGGTCGAGGGCGCTCTTAATGAGTGCTGCAACTTTCGGATCACCCGAATCGCCGAACATCTCAACGGGGAGGGCAAGTTTCAAACCCTTTAGGCTGCCTTCCTTGAGCCCGGAAAGATCGATCCCGGGAGCCTTCATCGAGGTCGAATCCATGGGGTCGTGCCCGGTGGTGGCGGCAGCGAGCAAAGCCGTGTCCTCGACGCTTTTTCCAAACGGACCGATCTGGTCCAAGCTAGATCCAAATGCGATCAGACCGTACCGGCTGCATCGACCGTAGGTCGGTTTGAAACCAACGATGCCGCAAAGCGACGCGGGGAGTCGAATCGATCCACCCGTGTCGGAACCAAGGGAAAGCGGAGCAAGATCGCCCGCAACCGCTGCTGCCGATCCACCGGAGGAGCCTCCCGGGGTGCGGTCGGTGTCCCAGGGGTTCCGGGTAAGTTTGTAGGCCGAGGTTTCGGTGGAGCTACCCATCGCAAACTCGTCCAAGTTGGTTTTGCCAAGAATCACCGCGCCTTGCGACTTCAGCATGGAGACAACGGTCGCATCGAACGGCGGGACATAGCCCTTCAGAATCTTGGAGGCGCAGGTGGTCTCGATTCCGGTGGTGGAAATGTTGTCCTTGATGGCAACCGGGACACCCGTAAGCGGACTTGCCGAGCCCGAATCCAGAAGCGATTGCGCCTTTTCTGCCTCGGCAATTGCCTTCTCGCGGTCGACGGCAAGGAAGGCTCCGTAGGTGGTGTCCACCGCTTCAATGCGATCCAGAAATGCGCTGGCAACTTCAATCGCAGAAAGCTCTTTTGCGCGCAGCTTCGAACTCAGCTCGGCTGCAGAAAGGGAGGTAATCGTGTCTTGATTGCTCATCGATTCTTACTCCTCGATGATCATGGGCACGATGAACAATCCTGCTTTGGAGACAGGAGCGTTCTTGAGGGCGGCATCGCGAGGAAGCATCGGCCCAACCAAATCTTCCGCCCAGGCGTTTACGTGAGAAACCGCATGGCTCTGACCTTCGGCACCACCCATGTTCAACGAGGCGATGTCCGAAAAATGACCCAGGAGTGCGTTCAATTCAGCCTGAAAAGAGAGGACCTCTGACTCGTCGAGTTCCAATCTCGCCAATTTGGCGACGTGGCGTACCTCATCGAGGGAGATCGACATAGCGGTTGGAGTATAGCCCAGGGGACCCCCTTGCTTCCACGGGGCGAGGACCGGGTTTCGAATTCATCCCTGCCGACTATCGCTCGGTTGCTAGATAAGGCAGAATCTAAAGAGAGGTCCGCCGCAGT
>CAZAVC010000156.1:0-5474 GCA_964488265.1 uncultured Fimbriimonas sp. | reverse complement strand
TCGGACTGCGTGGACTACTCGGGCATCTTCAACCTATTCGCAAGAACTCAGCGGCCGCTCGACCAGGAGACCAAGGAGATCGACTTCACAACTGCGAGCCCAGGGGTGAGCGGCAAGCATGCGTGGGTGACCATTCAGCAACAAGTCGAGCCATTCAGTTTCTCCCGGGTAAAGGGCAAGGTTCGCCCGCTTGACCGTACGTTTGAACTTACGACCTCGAACGTGCAGGCGCTCGACCTTTCGCTGGTAGCTCTCGCATCCGCAAAGGAAGATCGCGAGAAAGTCACCGTCAACATCGACGGTCAGGCGGTGGTATTCCTGCGACCGTCCTCCCCCGACGTTCCGATTCACTTAGTTCGGAACGGTGAGAAATGGGTCGCCTCGGACTCTCCCGTTCCTGCCGCCGAGAAGAACTCGCTCCGCTCAGGTGGATTCAAGGACATCTTCAAGAATCAGCTGATTTTGGTGTACGGAACAGGCGGAACCGATGAGATGAAGGACTGGGCCAAGGCTAAGGCTCGCTTTGACCACGAACAGTTCTTCTATCGTGGAAACGGTCAGTTCCTGGTTATTCCCGACACGGCCTTTGATCCGGCGAAGTTCAAAGACCGAAACGTTCTTCTCTACGGACGTCCGGATACGAACTCGGCTTGGTCCAAGCTTATTGATGGAATGCCTCTTTCCGTGCAGGAAGGGTCGGCAACGGTTCGCGGCACGAAGATTGAGGGAACGGATCTTGCCGTTTTCGCGATAACCAAGCGCAAAGATTCCGATATCGGCTCGGTTGCGGTGATTGCTCCCACGGGTTCAAGGGGTGCCCTGTTCTCGGACCGTGTGGCGATCTTCACTCCTGGCGCGGCCTTCCCAGACTTTATGGTCATCGGGGCATCCTCGTTGGTGAAGGGTATCGATGGAGTGACGACGGCAGGCTTCTGGGACAATCGGTGGAAGTAGGCCGCTAGGGCGCGGGTGCAAACACGCGAACGGCATGAGGGTCGGCGCGGAATTCAATGGGAGTTTTCCCAACGATCTCGCCGTCGACCACCATCCGTTGTTGGGGATAGGTCGCCAATCGACCCTTCACGCCGTGATAACCGTAAACTTCGTCTAAATCAATGTGCTTCCCAACCGCCAAGTGGGAGGCAAACTTCAGCAACGCGCCCTTGTCTCGACCGGTAACTGCGTAAATCGATAGCTTCCCTTCTCGAATGCAGGCGTCGGGAGCAATCGCAAACGGTCCGGCATGATATCGTCCGTTCCCGATAACAATCTGCATTGCCTCAAACGCGTCTTGTTGCCCATCGACCTCTAGTTCCGCCCGGAAGGGTCTTAACAAGGCGAGAGCCCGAACCACGCTGGCAAGGTATACCGCCCGACCAACTTTCTTCTTTAGGCGATCGTCCAGCCCCTCTGCAATGTGGGTCGTGAGCCCAACGGTTGCGATGTTGACAAAAGCTCGGTCGCCGATCCAACCAAGATCCACGTTAAACGATTTCCCTTCGGCAATGATCTTGCACGCCGCCTCCACCTCGGTTGGAATCTTGAGGTCTCGAGCAAAGGCATTACCCGTTCCGAGGGGCAGTACGCCTAGGGTCACGTTTTTCCGTGCCAAGAGGTTTGCGATCGAACCGAAGGTGCCATCCCCGCCGCCCACGTAGACCTCTTCATAGCCATCAATAATCGCCTTCTGCACTGCCGTCATCAGTGCTTTGGGCTCTCGAAAAGCGTGGGCTCGTTCAACAGGGACTCCCATTGATCGTAGGGTTTGGTGGGCGAGATCGAACCACTCTTCCCCTCGGCGGCTCTTGGCGTTCACGAACAAAACGCCAGGCGATCGTTTGATCGCCTGGCGAACGTCCTCTTGTTGAGGGTTCAAGAACGGGATAGAGCCTGGAATGAAACCCACTGTCTGCAACCTACGACGATTGCCGACCCTCCGTTGCTCCCTGAATCTTCTGGTTTAGGGCTTAATCAGCATTCCCTGCCCGGTTGGGAGGTTCAAGATCTTTACGCCTCTCTCTTCCGCGAACTTATCGAAGGCAACCTTTTGGTGGATGTGGTGGGTCCAGCAGTAATCGTCGAGCAGCATAATCGCACCGCTCACCATCTTTGGCCAAAAGTGCTCGGCGGCGGCAATCTCCGGTGCCACGGCATTCATGTCTATCATGAGATAGCAAACTTTTTCGATATTGACCGTCTCTAAAGACTCCGGAACGCGGCCCTTTACCAGCCGGGCTTTCGGGAACGGAGCGAAGTTTCTTTTGGCGAGTTCGAAGCAATCGAAGTAGCTGTGCTCGTGCACTTTGTCGATTCCGATTTCTCGCTCGGCGGCGGTGAACTGATCGTCTGGGCAGCCGTCATAGGTGTCAAACAGCCAAAAATTCTTATTGAGCCGATTGAAGTTGATGTAGTGCATTACCGACAAGCTGAAGATGCCCGTATTAACACCGCACTCCACAAAGTCACCTTCCAACTGCTGACAGTGGCTCGCCGCCCAGCAGTATTGGTGGACTCGCCAGCGGAGATCGAGCGCCATCCCTTCGGGAGCAAGTCGGTGACCGGAATTGATTCCGATGGTGTACGCATGCATGAAATCGGGCTCGTCTAAGACGGAAGCGTTGTGGTGGGTGGCAAATCCGTCCGCGTTATAGGTGTACGCCGGCCGAATCCACTTACGACCATCGTGAGTGCTAATGAGCGCGCCGCCGTCGCTGAGCGGGAACTCGATCGTGAACGGGACGCCCTGATCCATTGTTTGCATGCTACGGTTCATATCGGACGAACCGGCAATTTCACGAGGGTCCCTCTTGGCGCGGTTACTCGCTGTGAGTTGAAATCGATCTAAGCTTTTTCACTTGGTCGGGGGCAAGAGCGAAGGTTGGCACAAAAACGAATCGAAAATGCTGAATCTCCAGCGCCACAACATCGAACCGCTCAGTCACGGACCGAAGGTTGGATAACTGGAATCGCATTCCCTGGGAACCATCCGCCGGTATCAAGTAGCCGTGATCGCCCTCGATCGAAAGAATCTGGGGCTTTGAGGTGAAGCGTGACGGCTTACGGGTGATGAATCCGGCACGAGCGGGAATGGTGAAGGGCCAAAGCACCCCAAACATGCCTAACCCAGTCATCAGTTGATTTTGACCACGACTGACGACAAGCAGGATAACGCCTGAGATCGGGATTGCCGCGAACCACCACCACAATCGAAAAAAGTATTCGCGAGCCGTCCAACGGGCAAGGAACGCCCATCGAACGGAGAACTCTTGCGACTGAAAACTAACCGACTTCTTCGCCACGATAATCTAGGCTACGAGACCTATCAGCCAATGAACACGAGCGGCTCGCCCGGTTGAACGATCTGACCGTTCGACGCGGCAACAGCTAGAACCGTCCCACTGAGCGGAGAGACGATATCGCTGTAAACCTTCATGGCCTCGATGAGCCCCACGACCTGACCTGCCGTCACGGAATCCCCCACTTTTACAAAAGGAGGGGTGGACGGGCTAGCGGCCGAATAAAAAATCCCTGTCATTGGGCTGGTGATCGGCGTACCTTTCGGAGCGGCAGGTTCAGCCGGGGCTTCATATTCCTCAACGTCGGTCGCCAGAGCAACATCTCCCGGCGCGACTGCCACGGAAGAGGCGACAACCGGAGCGGGAATGGTCTTACGCAAGGTGATGGACAATCCATCTTTTTTCCACGTAGCCTCTTTCAGGCCGTACTCGGCCATCAGGTCTCCTAACTGATCCAACTGCTCGTGCGTATCCGACACGGTGTCATTATGTCGCAATCGCGACGAACTCGCCTTCCAAAGTGGCGGCTACTTCACCACGACAGATGACCTCAACGGTCAACGAAAGACGCCCAGAGCCACGTCGATCAAGGGATTCGATGAACCTCTCGTACGCCTCGTCGTTGGGCGGCCTAAGTTCGGCGGTGAAATCTTCGTCAATCGGCAGGAGATAGTCGATCTTGCTCGAACGAATCACGACTCTCGGCAAGCTACTTCGTTCGCGGAGCATCACATGCAACCAGGTCCAACCCGCAAGCGTGGCCACCGCGGCGATGCTCCCACCGAAGGCGGTGTTACGGTGGTTGATGTTTGGCGCGAGCGGAGCCGAGAGAAGAACGCGCTCGGGTCCTGCAACCAGCACCTTGAGACCAAGGGCCTGGCTGATCGGAATGTGATCGTGAAGATACTTCTCCAACTGTTGTTCAACGGGTCCACACATGATCATTCCGTTCACTCCCTTGTGACGGTCACTCGCCGTGACCTTGAACGGTTATTTTGCGTTTTCCCCCGCATTTATGCAAGCGGGGGAATAGGGCTAGGCTCAGTTGGGACAGTTGGCGTGCCAAGGAGTCCGATCCGGTCTGCCCGGGGTTGGCGGAATCGGGAACTGTCGCATCAACTGCACCCCAGAATAGGGCAATCCGCAAGGGTCAGACATCAGCTTGCCTTTCGCAAACCACTTTGCATGACCGTCGAAAAATGTATTGTTGACGCCACCGCTTTGAATGTCCATCGCCAAGACCGGCGGAGTAGTTGCCGTCTTCGGATAGAGATTCTTGGGTGGCTCGTACCAACTGTCGTCGTACATCCCGTTCTTGATGGTAACGACAACAATTGTCGAAACCTCGTCGACGGCGGAGTAGTTCAACCCTTCGGCGGCGCGGTTGGCAACGTAAGACCTCGGCACTAGGGGTCTGCCGTTCGTTCCGTTCTCAAGTGGGTGAGGGGTGGCGATACTGTCGGACGGAGATCGCAAGATGTCCAGATTCTTCACGTATGGTTGAATCTGGTTCCACCATCGGTTCTCTCTGGTGGCACCGTAAGGGGTGAGCGGTCTTGCACGAGACGGATCGACGTCATGGGCAAAGAAGAACACCTGATCGTCGTTCTCCGAGATGTACATCTGGAGTCCGATACCGAGTTGTCGCTGGTTGCTCAAACAAGCCGTCTTTTTAGCCGCCGCCTTCGCTTGGGCAAAGACTGGGAATAGCACCGCCGCTAGGATGGCGATAATGGCGATGACCACAAGCAATTCTATGAGAGTGAAGGCTCGACGCACGGTCACAGATTAGCGTGAACGGAGCCCTTCGTCCATGGCCTTAACAAAACCTTAGCGGTCGGTCGGAGTTATTGCAATAAACGTCGATGCGCTGGCCGAGGGTGGTGGGAATTCGGGCGACTGGCGAAATCACAGTGGGTAGCCCGATTCGCACGCAATACCCTTGGGCATCCTAGCACATCCTCCGCTGCGGTTCTCCAGAGTTCGAGAGTTCCGACAACCTCGCCCTTTAGGGCCACCTGACCTTTCTGTGGGAATAGGGCAGGTCCCTTCTCCTCTCCTTGGGTTTCGAGGAGGTCCGGAGGACCGACCAGACTGTTAACCCCGACCGTTAGGTCTGGGTGCGGAACAATTCATTATCGAAGGTCCGGAGGACTCGCCAGATGCGAAGAATAAGCC
>CAZAVC010000155.1:0-5508 GCA_964488265.1 uncultured Fimbriimonas sp. | reverse complement strand
ACGGCATCGTCAAGGAATCGCCCCATCTTTTCGGCAAGATCGTTAACGTTCTTGCTTTGGAAAGGAAAACCGGTAACGCCGTCAACAATTTCTCCAACCGTGCTTGTGTCGTCACTTGCGATAACGGGGATTCCACGACCCAATGCTTCCACAGGAGCCAACGGATTCACCTCGTACCAAATCGAGGTGATGGCAAGAGCGCGTGCCAAGCTGAGTTCTTCAAAGAGTTGATCACCGTTTAGCCAGCCGCTGATGCTGCACTTTTCGTAGCCGACTGCTTCAACCGCCGATCGCATTGGACCTTCCCCAAGGAATCGAACCTCGGCCCCGATCTTCTTTGCCGCTTCAACCAGCACCACCGGATTCTTCTCGCTGCTCAGCCGTCCGGAGAACACGAATCGGCTGTTTTTTTCAGCCTCGACGCGCGGGCTTTGACTCACTTGAATCGGATAGGGCATCAGGTGCAGCTTTGCGTCTGACGGAAGAAATGGCTTGAGGATGCCGACCGCTTTCTGCGAAAACATGCCGTAGTGCTTCACTCGGTCCGGGAGTCCACCTCGAGATTTTTGAACTTTCAGGCGGTACACCTCAGCCCATTTCGAAGCGATGGTTCGCGATCTTGTGCAGTGCGTGGAGAGGCACTTGGCGCCCATCGGATCGAGGGTGCAAATCGAGTTCAGATTGGCGTTAAAGAACTGCCCCTGAGGACAAGCGGCGTGATAGTCGTGGAGCGAGACCATCACGTGAGCCCCTGCGTCGCGAGCCGCTTGAAGGATCGAGGGTGAAAGATAAACCTTCCAGAGGTGAAGGTGGAGAATGGTCTCGGCGGGATTGCCTTTCGCAATCTCAGCGCGCATCGCATCGTAGGCGGTTTGATTCCAACTGTTCCGAATCAACCGTCCGAAGCTCGCCGCCTCAGTTTCCATGTCCAACAAGTGGTAGTCGAGGTTTTCAAACCCATCGAAAGCTGGATCAATTGGACCCCGTGCCGCAAAAAACGTCGTTCGAACGCCCCGTTTCGCCAGTCCCCGTGCGCTCATAAGCGCACACTTCCCGGCGCCGCCCTGAACGAACGCCTCATCGTTTGCTACAATTACTCTCAACAGACTTCCCTCTCGTCAATTATCGGAAACCAACGCTTCCGAACTTACAAGCAAACGCCGAATTGACGACCACCCCCATTATGGACATCGTTCTCATCCTAGAAACCGGTGGCGTGAAAGGAGGTGCGGAAAAGGTCGCTTTTCAGTCGGCCCAAGTGCTTCAGAAACTGGGCCACAAAGTTTGGTTGATTACAGCCGCCAAGGAAGTGGAAGCGGACTTTGCAGAGGTTTTGGAAGGCTGGCTCGCGCTCGACGAGACAAGCTTTTACTCTGAAACGAACCGGTCTCGGAAACTAAAAAAACTTCTTGGAAATCCTTTCGTTGTCGGTCCCGTTTCAGAGTTTCTTCGCAAGTTCGATCCAGCGGACACAATCGTTCATGCGCACACGTACCGGTTGAATCTCTCCGGTCTCGTCATGAAAGCGGCACAGGACATGGGATTCAGGACGGTCCAAACCTGTCACGAGTATTCAATCGCCTGCCCAACCAGTCTTTTTTATGACTACCGACTAGAGCAGATCTGCCAGCGAAAGCCGCTCTCAGTCCAGTGCATTACTTGCGAGTGCACAGGAACTCCCTACCGATACAAACTTCCCCGGCTTGCCAGCGCTTGGGCAAACAAAAATCTTTACAGAATTCCCAACAGGGTAGATGGCTATATCCACGTCAGCCAGCTCGCTAAGGATCGACTAGAAAGTGCCATTGGACGGTACGGAGAACACATCATCATCCCCAACCCTCAGGAGATAAGCGAGAACGGACCAGCCGAGGTCGGACGCTTTGACCAATTCATCTACATCGGTCGACTCACCAAGGAAAAAGCTCCCGACGTGTTTTGTGAAGCTTGCACAAGAGCAAAAATTCCCGGAGTCGTAGTTGGCGATGGACCATTGCTCAAAGACCTAAAAGAGAAATATCCGTCGATCGAGTTCAAAGGTTGGCTCTCGCCAAGTGGGGTTATCAGTAACTTGCGTGAGTCAAGAGCCTATGTAATGCCTAGCGCGTGGGAAGAAACCTTTGGTTTATCAGTGGTGGACGCGATGGCAAACGGCATTCCTGCCATCGTTTCAAGAAACATCGGAGCGGCATCGTGGATCGATAACGGCAAAGACGGAATTGTGCTCGACGGGAACAATGTCGACGAGTTTGCTGAAGCGATGCGTTCACTCTCCGCCGAGAAGGCCGTTGTCCTTGGTCGAGCGGCTTACGACAAAGTGCAACTCAATCCACCAACGGCCGAACGGCACGTAGACGCGCTGATGCAGTTCTACACCTCGCTCTTAAATACAGAAAGGCGCATCTAGCGACAAGTAACCGTGAATCCCCGTGAATTCCGAACGCATTCCTCACCTAGAAGTCCAAGACCGTGATAGTTTGAAAGGGCTCTAGGGAGTTTTCCTATGCGATACCTTGTAATTTCGGCTCTTTCGTTACTCACCGCCGCTGCCCATGCCCAAACTTGGTCTCAAGGCGAGTCTATGTTCAGCATGCTGAACGTTACCGGGACAGCAAGTCCCGATCTGAATCTCATCAACGACTCGTCCGATGAGCTTTTCATCAACTCGTTTGGGGTTAATCCGAGTTCGTCGGGTGCTGGGCTTTTCACGGTTAGCCAGGGGCGGATCTTCGGACCGTCGGGACTTTTCAACTTCGGAGACTCCTTGCAACCTGGGGAAGAGCTATTTTCCGGAGGATTCGATGGTTTCTTCGATGTAACCTTGGACGCACCGGTATCGAGCGGATTCTATGGTTTGGACATAGATATCTTTGGCGGAACGTCCTCCGGTGCGTCTGACTTTCTTTACACCCTTTCCATATCGATCGAAACGGTTGAGGCCTTTGGTGTGAGCTACAGTGCCCCAAACCCCGTTCGGAACCTGGGACCAGGTGAAAGCACCGTTCTTTCGCTCGACTCCGTAAACACCTCTAACCGAGACTTCCGGGTCAATTCTCAGTATTTCTCTTGGAACAGCACAGGCAGAGACGCCTTTGACATCTCGTTCCTCGCAAACCCAGGAACAATCGCGGCCGGTAGCTCGGAATCGAACGATCACCTACTGGCGAAGCCGATTCCGGGATTTGAAGGGGATTCGTTCACCTTCAGAATGGGTTATTACGGAGGCTATTACTCAGACGACTTTAACCTCCTACCCGGGTCGAACCAAGTAACGCTTAACTCAGTCGTTCCAGAGCCGGCTTCGATGATCGCTCTTTCGATGGCGGCGAGTGGCCTTCTCTTGCGCCGTCGAAAGCGCTGATTCCGGCCGCTGAGATGCCTCATTCACAAAGTGATTGATTGAAATAAATTGAAGCCCTCTCGAGTATCTCGAGAGGGCTTCGTTGTTTTCCGGAATCTAGACTTAGTAGTCCATTCCGTCCATGCCACCGGGCATGGGCGCAGCCTTCTTCGGCTCAGGCTTATCAACAACGAGAGTCTCGGTCGTAAGAACCAATCCTGCGATCGATGCGGCGTTTTGGATGGTGGATCGGGTGACCTTTGCGGGGTCGACGATGCCAGCCTTTACCATGTCAACGATCTCGTTGGTCACGGCGTTGAGACCAAATCCGATCTCAGCGGCTCGGACCTTCTCGACGATCACCGAACCCTCAAGTCCTGCGTTCTTCGCGATGTGTCGAAGAGGCTCTTCGATGGCTCGCTTCACGATCAAGAGGCCAGTCGACTCGTCTGCGGACAGACCTTCCGTGCTGAGCTGGTCCGAAGCGCGAAGCAAGGTGCTACCGCCGCCAGGAACAATTCCTTCGTCAACCGCCGCTCGGGTTGCGCTGAGAGCGTCCTCGTATCGGTGCTTCTTCTCTTTCAGCTCGGTCTCGGTGCTTGCGCCAACCTTGATGACCGCCACGCCTCCGGACAACTTCGCAAGTCGCTCTTGGAGCTTCTCACGATCGTAGTTGCTGTCGGTGGCTTCGATTTGGCGCTTGATCTGCTCAATTCGGCCAAGAACGGCTTCCTTAGAACCTGCACCCTCGATGATGGTGGTCTCTTCCTTGCTGATAACGACCTTCTTAGCCGTTCCGAGCATGTCGATCGAGACGCTTTCGAGCTTCGTTCCGAGGTCCTCGCTGATGAATCGACCATTGGTCAAAACAGCGATGTCCTCGAGCATGGCCTTTCGGCGATCGCCGAAGCCAGGAGCCTTGACGGCTGCGATTTGCAGAACGCCTCGAATCTTGTTCAGAACGACGGTTGCAAGAGCATCTGCCTCAATGTCCTCGGCAATGATCACGATCGGTCGACGGGTTTGAGCAGCCTTCTCCAGGAACGGAAGAAGATCTTGAGCAGAGCTCACCTTCTTTTCGTGGATCAGGATGAGCGGGTTCTCAAGAACCGCTTCCATGCGCTCGGGGTCGGTTACGAAGTACGGGCTGATGTAGCCGCGGTCGAATTGCATACCCTCGACGACTTCCAGAACGGTCTCTCGACCCTTGGACTCTTCGACGGTGATAACGCCATCCTTGCCAACCTTATCCATCGCCTCAGAAACGTGCTTTCCTACTTCAGGATCGTTTCCTGCGATGGTAGCGACGAATTCGACTTGCTCCTTGTCCTTGATGGGCTGAGCAACCGACTTAATGTAAGCGATCACTTGATCGACCGCCTTATCGATACCGCGCTTGACTGCAATCGGGTTACCGCCTGCAGCAACGTATCGAAGGCCCTCGTTGACGATTGCTTGGGCAAGAACGGTAGCCGTGGTGGTGCCGTCTCCTGCAACGTCGTTGGTCTTGGAGGCAACTTCCTTACAAAGCTGCGCACCCATGTTCTCATAAGGATCGCTGAGTTCGATCTCCTTAGCAACGGTTACGCCGTCCTTGGTGATCGTTGGGCTTCCCCACTTCTTGTCAAGAACAACGTTTCGACCCTTCGGGCCGAGGGTCACTTTCACGGCGTCGGCGACTTTGTTAACGCCTCGCTCAAGGGCTCTTCTTGCTTCCTCGTCGTAGATTAGATTCTTTGCTGCCATGTTCGTGTTTCTCCTTAACCGATGATCGCGTAGACCTGGTCCTCGTCTAGGATCGTGTAATCCTTTCCGTCTACGGAAACTTCATTTCCGCCATATTTGCTGAATAGGACGCGGTCTCCAACCTTCACGGTGAGTTGATTTCGCTCGCCGCTGTCCAGTACTCGTCCGTTTCCGACGGCAACGACACGACCCTCTTGCGGTCGCTTCTTAGCGCTGTCCGGAAGGAAGATGCCAGAAGCGGTCTTCTCTTCGGCGTCGATAACCTCGATTACGACTTTGTCTCCTAGTGGCTTAAGGTTGGCCATTGTTTTTTTCCTTGGTCTCTAAACCCCATGAGCACAACCCGGCGAACCGCGTTAGCACTCACACTCCTCCTTCAGTCATGACGCAGCAAAAGCGTCAGTTCCTAAACTTTTTAGTTG
>CAZAVC010000154.1:0-5545 GCA_964488265.1 uncultured Fimbriimonas sp. | reverse complement strand
CTGCCGACCACCCCGCCCCTGCCGGGGCACCCCTCCCAAGAGGGGAATTATGAGTATCGGCTTTAGACACATCCCGTCCGTTTACGAGCTTTCCCGGACCCCTCACCCATCCCGAGAAATCGGGAAGCTCCCAGGAGCGGCGAGGCACCGAACCCAATGGTGCTCCGCCCCTTTTGACCAAGCGACACACGAGTGAGTGCCCATCCCCCGACTTTCATGAGTGCCGAGAGCTTGCCTTGTGCAGCAAGAATCTAGCGCCGCGTCAACGTAACCCTGCCGAACGGCGAAGCCTTCCCGGACTTCTCGATGTTATCGATCTTCCATGTCCAGGTATCGGTAGAACTCTCATATACAAAAGTGTTGTGAATGCCGCTCCCATCGGCTAATTTCCAAATAATCGGAATCTTATTGCCTACCGGTTTTGCGTGACCTACTCCATCGGCAGAGAAATTAGTGGTGGCAGTGTTGTCTAACCACATCACCGCGAACTCTCTTTTATCCTTATCCCAGGCTAAATGAATCCAAGCTTCGTATTCAGGTTTGCCCGAAGGAGTCTTTTCGCGAGAAAGTTCGTGGATGCGCACATATCGACCATCCAGAATGCGGTCGATGGTTACGTCGTGAACAACTTTCCCACCCGCGAGATCTCCTCTCATGACCCACTTTCCAGTCATCTTCCGAATAAGGAACTCCGGGGTCGCCTTCTTTCCATCTTGCGCTTGGGCAGGAATTGACATACTCAATCCCATAACAAGACCAAGAAGTGAAGGTGGCAGCATGTTTTTGTGAGAGACCGAGCGTTTCATTGGTTTAGAGTCTGGAGCCAACCGAGACCGTTTTTGAGGCTTAAGCAAGTCAGAAGCAGATTTTTGGGCACAGCCCGTAGGAAGATCGGGGCGGAGCCCACTCAATTCCGCGTGAAATACACCGCCCTTACCAACCTCGAAAAAGGGAGTCAAGGGCGAACGTTTGGGGACACCCTACCCCCAAGCCTGTCTCGACGTTTTGAGGCAGGCGTCCAAAGGGCACCGAATCGATCCGGTGTACCGCCTACTTCGGAAAACCGGGAGCGGTGGCGATGAGATACGCCTGCCCTTGGTGATAGAACGGGTGCGCGCACAGCCGAGCCGCCGCGCCATCGCCGTCGATGATCGGACCCAGAGCGCTCTTCAATTCCTTCCGCCGAACCTCTTCCGTGAAGTCGCCTAGCAACGCTTCAACAACTTTTCGACCCTCGGTAAGACCCCACGCCACCTTCTCCGGCGTGATTTCCGCATCCGAATAGGGGAACGGAAGGTCGTTCACCGAGCCATCGGTGGCGGCTTTGGCGAGCAACGCCAATTCGCCCGATAGCTCGGTTCCGGTGAGCTGAGCGCAGAACCAAACCTCCACACCGGCAACGTGCAACGCCATCTGACCGATCGACAAAGCGTCGGCGTGCAACTTGAAGTTCAGTTGCTCGGCGTTCAGCGGAGTCACCGCACCGTCGAATCGGGCGCGGGTGAGGTTGTAGGCGGTCAGGAAGTCGCTCATGAATCAGAAGACTACTCCAGCGGCGTGCCGACTCGTGCCGTTCGGCACGGGATCCGACGACTGCATTCACCCGCTGGGGTGTGATCGTTATCACTCGAAGGATGAGACATCCTTCGAGACTTGACGGCTCGTTCTCGTTATGATTTGACTATAGACACCAAGAAGCCGAAAGCTGTAACGAGCAAGCTGGCAGCAATTCGATGAGTTGCAAAAACTTGGGTCCAAAAGCTGGGAGGAAAAATGAAGCAAACAGGACGACAAATGGCGGTGACTGCGATGGGTGCAGCTACAAGTATTCTCACCGCCATCATCCTTTCGTGGATAGAGCAGAAGATCAACCTATCCATCTACTCGATCATGATCTGGTTTATCGTGCCGATAGGCGCGATCGGTGCAGGCTTTGTCGCCGCAAGCGGCTACTATCTGGGATCTGTGGTCCTGAATTACAAGCCGCAGAAGGGCATCCTGTTCAGCATGATCGTCTTCTCTGCAGCCTGTTACCTTCTCATTCAGTTCTTCGATTACAAGAGCCTGAATGTAGATGGCACTCAGGTATCGAGCGTGATCTCGTTTGCTCAGTATCTAGATTTGAGCGCGTCGAGCACCGCCGTACAGTTCCGTTCTGGAGGTTCGGTGGCGCTTGGGAGTATGGGCTACGTTCACGCTCTGCTGCAGATCATAGGCTTTGCGCTGGGCGGGTTCCTGGTTTACGTTCACCTTTCTACAAAGTTGTTCTGCGACACTTGTTCACGCTACTTTAGCAATAAAGGCAAGTCTTCTCGCTTTATTGGCGATGAGGAAAAGTTTGAATCGATGCACCAAGCCTTTACGCAACTCATCGAAGAAGACAAGGCTGAAGAGGCGATCAAGCTCCATGCCGAGCAAGGCGGCGAGCTAAAGAAAACGTCTGCCGATTACCTTCGAACGGACCTTGTGCTGAAGCACTGTAAAAGCTGCGGTCAACACCATCTGGCACTCGATGTTCTCAAGTGGAACGGTAAGGATGACTGGGATAAGATCGACGAGCTATCCGTTGAGAAACGGGTTGCACAAAGCCTAGCGATATAGCCCTCTGGCACGATCTAGACCGCCTTTTGTAGCTCACCCTCGAACAGAGTGTCCGAGGGTGAGCTATTTTTAATCAGCCTCCGAGGGGAGACCTACGGGGCGGGATTACTCCAGAGGCGTGCCGTGCTCTAGGTAATCCAGTTCGGCCTGCGATAGTTCCAGATCCAACACCGCGACGTTCTCCTTCACGTTGTCCACAGTGCGTAAGCCGCAAAGGGCGAACACCTGACCCGGTTGGTTCAGCACCCAGGCCAAAGCGATCTGCACGGGTGAAAGACCGTACTTCTTGCCCAGCTCAGTGGCGCGCTCCAAGCGACCGCGACTGATGTCGTTTCCGTATGCCGAAACCACGTCTGGATCGGTCGTGCCCGCAAAGTAGCCCCGAGCGGTGCTGCTCCAAGAGAAGAGCGGAAGACCGGATTCCTTGTGCCATGCTCGACCCTCTTCGCCAATGGTCAAACAGTCGGGCCAAAGCGGGTGACTGCTATGCGCGAGAGTGAGGTTGGGATTTGACAGCGAGAAGCCCTGCTTGCCGTTCGCTTCGGCGTAGGCGTTTGCCTCGGCAATGCGCTCGTGTCGCCAGTTAGAGCCGCCGAACGCAGAAATGAGGCCCTGCTTCACGTACTCGTTCAGCCAATCCACGATCTCGCCCACGGGCACTTCTTCATTGTCGCGGTGAAGAACAAAGAAGTCGGTGTGCTCCACGCGAAGCCGGGTGTGGTTGTCTCGAATATCGCTTAGCGTGTCTTCTGCGGTCACTCGCTTCTGACCACGCATCGGGTGACAGCCTTTGTCGAAGTAGATGACCTCGTCCTTCACGCCCGCCCAACTGGTCCAAGCGCCAAAGATATTCGTGTTCGGACCGTAGATATGCGCCGAATCGAAGGTTCTTCCGCCTGCTTCCCAGTACGCGTTCAGGCTCTTGAAAGCCTCCCACGGCACGGTCTGCATCAGCCAGTCGGTGCCGCAGACAATCTTAGAAACGGGTTTATCGTAAAAGGGGACGGTTCCGGTTTTCATTTTTCAACTCCAAACTTGTAGCCTGCGGATGCTCGCAAGCGGTCGAGGGTGCGCATCTGTTGCAGGGTGTCTTCCCACGAAACGTAGGGGCACTCTTTAGCTTCCAAGAAGTCGGCAACGGCGTCGGCTTCGGCGGCATACAACTGGGCTCCGGTGAGCGGGAAGTGGAACTCTTCTTTTTCGGCTCCTTGCTTGTAAAGGGTGAGCGTACTGTTAGAAGACTTCCAAGGATCGGAAATGTGGATGCGCCCCGCGGTGCCATAGATCATGGCGTCGTTGCGCATCTCTACGTGAACGCCGCAACCAATGACCGCGCTGCGACCGCCGGAGAACTTGAGCAAGCCCTGACCAGATTCGTCGTAGTTTTCGCCAACGTACGCATAGTGAGCTTCTGTCGGTTCTTCACCAAAAGCGAGTCGAGAGATGGAGACGGCATAGCTACCTACGTCCATGAGGCCACCGCCACCCACGTTGCCATCGGTGCGGAAGTTGTCCCAGCTTTTGCCGGCGGCGAAGGCGAATTCGGCGTTGACGTGCTGAACGTCGCCAATGGCTTTGGCTTCCAGAAGCTCCACCAGCTTGCGAGTTTGGGGGGCGCATCGGTACATGAACGCCTCCATAAAGAACACTCCGTTTGCTTTCACGGCTGCAATGGCTTCTTCAGCTTCCTTGGCGTTGAGGGTGAAGGGCTTCTCGCAAAGAATGTGCTTGCCCGCCTCGGCGGCTTTGATGGTCCACTCTGCGTGAAGGTGGTGCGGAGTGGAGATGTAAACCGCATCCACGTTGGGATCGGCAAGAAGGGCTTCGTAGCCTTCCAGCGCACGACCGCCCCACTTCTCGGCGAAGGTTGAAGACTTCTCCAAAGATCGCGAAGCGGAGGCTTCAAGGGTGCCGGTTCGGGATTCTTTAATGCCCGCCGCAAATGCGTGAGCGATGTTTCCGGTGGCCAAAAGCCCCCAACGTAGCGCGGTTGCCATACAAGGGGCAATTTACTCGTTTCAGTGCGGCTAGAGAACGCTAAAAGTGCGGTCTCGGCGGTGATTTAACGAGTTTGGTTGATTGGGCGGATTTTTCGCAGTCCCTTATCGCGGAATTCGTGGCCAAGTGGGCGGCTTCCAGGCGGGTTTTCCGCCGGGCTTCACGGGTCTACGACGCCGGGTGCGAACCATCGCCTCGGTGATCTCTTTGTACATCTTGGTGCGAGCGGCGATGCCTTTCATCAGGCCCAGCTTCTCTTCCTTGTAGCAGTTGCTCACGCCTTTCAGCACCACTCGCAACACCTTGGCGCGCTTGTTTTTGGCATGATTGGTGAGTGCTAGTTCCACGCCGTAGCGCAGTTCGCCGATGTAGGGAAGGCTCTCGAATAGCTCTCGCCGAAGGGCTCTTTGCCCACTGAGAAACGGGGTGACCGCCATAGAGGCGTTGCTGCCGATTTTGCCGCCTCGGAACACACCCACGCACATTTTGCAACGATTCTCAAGCAAGGGCTTGATGATCTGGTCGATGTGGCTAGACTCCAGACCCTTGAGGTCGGCGTCTACGAATGCGACGATCGGCGCGGTGCAGCTTTTCACTCCCGCCGCCATCGCACCGCCTTTGCCAAGATTCTGGGCGAGGTTCACAACAACGACCTCAGGGTAGCGCTGAGCGACTTCGACGGTGTTGTCTGAACTGCCGTCGCTCACCACAATCACCTCGGTGGCGAGGGTTGAATCCAACGCGGCTTCGATCACGTTCGCGATCCTTTCGCCTTCGTTGTAGGCGGGGATGATCACAGCGACTTCAGTCATATCGGTTGGTTGGGCGGGGCAAAGGTTACGCAGGAGAACTTGGACGAGTTTCGTCTTCTTAAGTAGTTAACCGGTTTTAAGGGTCAAGGGTGCCTTTTCTAAGGGATTTCCTTTAACCATCCCGGGGTCTGCGT
>CAZAVC010000153.1:0-5573 GCA_964488265.1 uncultured Fimbriimonas sp. | reverse complement strand
ACACAAGGCTACAACGATGAGCCATGGATGGGCAACTAAAGCCATTCACCTAGGGCACGATCCGTACGCCGGGACAGGCGATTTGGTCCCGCCGATTCATGTGAGTTCCACCTACACCTTTCCTACCGCTCAAGAAGGTGGTCAACGCTTTGCGGGCGAATCTGAAGGATTCATCTATAGCCGTTTGGGCAACCCCACCACAAATCTTCTAGAGCAGCGGATCGCCGCGATGGAGGGTGCGGAGGCGGCGGTGGTGACGGGCTCCGGAATGGGCGCCATCACTTCACTTCTGTGGACCTTGCTCCGCCCCGGGGACGAACTTCTCACCGACACCACGCTGTACGGCTGCACCTTCGCCTACTTCCATCACTTGTTGCAGGAGTTTGGAATCACGGTCCGGCATATCGATCTGCGCTGTCCCGACGCGATTTCGGAAGCGGTCAACGAACGCACGAAGGGCGTCTATTTCGAGTCACCCGCCAACCCAAATATGCGCGTCGTAGACATCGCCCATGTTTGCAAAGAGGCAAAGAAGTACGGTCTGTGGACGGTGGTGGACAACACCTACCTTACGCCCTATCTGCAGCGACCGATCGAACTCGGAGCGACCTTCGTGGTCCACTCGGCGACAAAGTATCTCGGCGGACATGGCGACCTCATTGCGGGCGCCATCGCGGGTCCCGCCGAAGAAATGCAGCGGGTGCGCTATGTCGGACTCAAAGACGCAACCGGAGCGGTGATGTCTGCCTTTGATGCTCACCTCATCCTGCGAGGCATCAAAACCTTGCACCTTCGAATGGATCGCCATTGTCAGTCGGCGCAGGCCGTCGCCGAGCATCTGCACGAGCATCCTAAAGTTGCTCGCGTGTTCTATCCCGGATTGCCGTCCGACCCCGGTCATGAGGTGATGAAGCGGCAAGCGTCGGGCGTTGGCGGAATGGTCGCCGTGGAGTTGAAAGGTGGCTATGAAGCGGGCATTCGATTCTTAAACGCCATGCAACTGTTCATTCGTGCGGTGAGTTTGGGAGATGCCGAGAGCCTGGCTCAGCACCCGGCTTCCATGACCCACAGCACGTATACGCCAGAAGAGCGCGCTCGCCACGAAATCGGCGAGGGGCTCGTGCGGTTATCGATTGGGTTAGAGGACCTGCCGGACCTGTTGAACGATTTGGATCAGGCGCTCGAGTCGGTGTAGGGGGTCGGGATTGAGTCGATTGGTGGAATAGAGCGTTAATGATCCGGTCGCCGATAAGTGCCCTTGGATACGACATTGTTCATAAAGCGGGACAGGACATCCTTGACACTCCCCTTTGCCCTTTGGAGCGGTTCTTGCAAACTCAGATTCTATTGTTTGCCCTCTTGCCACGGCTCCGCCGTTCTGGTTTTCGACGATCTCAATGACCCAGGGTTGAAACCCTGGGCTTCGATGATTGCCGCTCCCAGCCTGTCCCGATTGATCGGGATGAATTGGGAAGGGGCGAGGGTCCGACAATTGGACGTTCATGACGTTTCCGAGAAAGGTCCGGAGGACCGGCAAGACTGTTAGCCCAGACCGATAGGTCTGGGTGGGTGCGTTGTTAAAGTTCAAAGGTCCGGAGGACCGGCCAGATACTAAAATCAAACTGTGGCTCAATCCAACTCCCGAATTCTCATCCACACCGTTTTCGGAACAAAGGGACGGCAGCCCATCCTTCAGCCCGAGATCTGCGAACCGCTGTACGAATATATGGGCGGCGTCCTCCTCAAATTAGGAAACAAACCGATCCAGATCGGCGGCCACCGGGACCACGTGCACGCACTTTTCGATCTCGGGCGGGAGAACTCGGTGGCAAAGACAGTCTCCGAACTCAAAACATCAAGCACGAAGTATTTGAAGAAGCAAGGTATCGACGAGGCGGGATGGCAGTTGGGATACGGTGCATTTTCGGTTTCCGGGGACCATCTTCCAGCAGTGGCGGCGTACATCCGAAGTCAAGAAGAGCACCACAAGGTTGTTTCGTTTCGCGACGAGTTGATGAAGCTCTTCGAAGACCATGGAATCTCCTGGGACGAGCGGGACTTCTAGAGTCTGGTCGGTCCTCCGGACCTTTGGTTTTTTGGGTGGCCCCACCCAGACCTAGCGGTCTGGGCTAACAGTCTGGACGGTCCTCCGGACCTCTCACAGGGCATCGAACTACCGAATGGTTTGTTTACTAGGGGCTCGCACCACCGAGGCCCTTCAGGGCACCTGACGGCAGAAGTGAATGAGTTCGCCCAACACCGTTAGTACCTCCCAAAGAGCGACAGACAGACTCAAAACAACCCCAACCTACCGCCGACGACGACGGCGAGGACGATCCTCTTCCTCATATGCCGACTTCAGATCGGTCGCATCGTCCGTGGTCGCATCCGCTTCACCCATGATCACAATGGCGTGGGGAACCGGACGGGAAGGAGTGGTCGGAGTCGAGTGACCCGACGCCTTGATCTTCCCGTTGAACACCAGCGAGGTGCTAAACCCAGAATCCAACAGAACCGCCTCTTTGATCCCGGCGGCGGCAATGGCAACCGCCAGCTTCTCGGAACTCACCGATTGTGTGGCCGCTCCGGCAACGAACTCACCCTCAGCGGTAACCCCGATCCACGCCCGGCGTCGATAGTCTTGAATGTCGGAAGCGCCAAAGGTCGATTGCTCTTCTTTGCTCCGCGCCACGCCGTCTCGAACCAGCCAAACTCCGGCCATGAACACATCCGTAACATCGGGCATGAAGTAAAGGAACTGCTCTGGGTCGCGCATGTTTTGCGGAATGTAGGGCAGGATGGCGATCTCCTTGTCGCTCCACATCACTAGCGGGCGGTTACGAATCTTGTCCCACCGATAGGTGCCCTCGTCGGCAACAATGGTGTCCATCGTTCCGGTCTTGAGCGGGCCGACCATGCGATTGTCGGTCGAAGCGATCGCTGCCATGGCGAAGAACCCGCCGTTGATGCCCGCAACCGCGCCTTCTTTCTCAACGAAGGTCTTCACCGGGTCTCGACCCTCACTCATGACCGTTTTGGGCATTCCGCCCTTGGTCATACGCAGCTCCACCCCTTCGAACTTGCCTGTTTCGTAACGAACAGGTTTTGCTTCCAGAGGTCCTCGGAAGATAGCAGGGGGAGCGCCTTGAACCGCTTTTTCGCGCTCCTCCATGGCTCGTTCTAGCCGGGTGTGAACATAGCGTTGGATCGCCATAATGTTCGGCGATTCCTCTGCCATTCCGTTCTCGATGGTGAACGCCATCTTGTAGCCCAGTTCTCGGGAGAGCAACTGCGTGTACTCGCTGTTGCTTCCATTGGGATAGGCAAGGAACTCAATGGTGATTCCCAGTTCCTGCTCCAAATCGCGCTTCGACTTGTCGAGTTCCTCGCGCTGAGTCGCCTCGTCCTTGTCTTTCAGATCCAAAAAGTGAGTAACGGTATGAGAACCAACCGTGAACAGGGGATCTTTGATCAGTTCTTTCAGAGTGTCCCAACTCATCTTGGGGTGCTCGCCCTTGGTGTCTCCAACATAGGCGGTATGTACAAACATCGCGGCTGGGAAGTTGTACTTTTTCAGAATCGGCCAGGCGTTGTCGTAGAAGCCCTGGTAGTTGTCGTCAAAGGTGAGAACGATCGCCTTCTCCGGTACTTCAAACCCTTCGGTGAGATGCTTGTAGAGGTCGCCAATCGAGATGGGCGTGTACCCCTCTTCCTGAATCTTAGCCATCTGGTCTTCAAACTCTTTGGCGCTGCAATCGAACCACATCGATCGCTTCGTGCGCTCCTTGATGACGTCGTGATACATGATCACGGGGATCTTTCGATCGTGTGCGAAGAGGCTGATGTCCTCCATCGACGGCTTCGGGCCGCGACCATCAGAAGGCTTTTCCGGCTCATTCGTTCCCTCAGAAACGGGGGTCACGTTGGAGTTGGACGCCTCTTTGGGCTTCGATCCAAACATTCCGCATCCGCTCAAAACAACGGCCGAAATGAAAAGGGCAGACCATGCGCGCCAAGTCTGAAGGCCCCGTGCCGACAAAGGTCGATTCATCATGCTTCCATGCCGAGGCGAGTCGCCTCTGACTTCATTGTATCTACCGGCAAAGGTCTAGACGCGTTGCCGCCAAATACTGGCGATAGATCGCCTCAGAACTCCGTCATGTCGGTCAAAACAGCGACAAGGTGGACAAGCCTTCTCACGTTCAGACCCGGATAATCTGTTATCGTGACCCTTTCGTCTTTGGCTCTACTCGCCACTGTCGCCTTGCAGCCTGCGCACAAGCACACCCCCCATTGCTTCGACTGCTCGCTGATGCCGGAGTTCGACATCCAAACCGCTCAAGCGCAAACCTCCCCAGACGCGCTGAAAGAGTGGATGGCGGGGTCCGGGAAAGAGGTGGCTCTCAACCCAGAAGAAAAGCACTTTTCCCGAGTGACCCAGCTCACGTTTGGCGGTCAAAACGCGGAAGCGTATTGGAGCAAGGATGGAAAGCAGATCGTTTTCCAATCACTGCAGCCCGGCTTCCCAGACGAGCAAATCTTTACGATGAACGCCGATGGATCGGGCAAGATGCTGCTCTCCACGGGCCTTGGTCGATGCACGTGCAGCTACTTCTCGCCCGACGGCAAATACGTCTACTTCTCCAGCACTCACGAGAAGAACGAGGGTCCGCAAAAGAAGCTGGACATGAGCAAGGGCTATCTTTGGATGGTCAACCCGGATTTCGGCCTCTACCGAACCACCACCAAACCGCTTTCCGCCAACAACAACCGCCCCACCCGAGCGATCGAGCGCATTCTGCAACTGCCCGGATACGTTGCCGAGACAACCATCGACCCCAGCGGCAAGTTCATGACCTTCACCAGCGACTTCGAAGGTGATCTTGAGATTTACCGATCCGATCTCAACGGTAAGAACATGCAGCGTCTCACCAAAGAGGCGGGTTACGACGGCGGTCCCTTCGTGAGTTGGGACGGCAAGAAGATTGTTTGGCGACGAGACCTTCTAGAATCAGACGCCGAGCGCACCGACTATCAGGGCTTGCTCGCGCAGCACTTGGTGAGGCCCAGCAAACTCGAAATCTGGATCATGGATTCCAACGGCAAGAATCAGAAGCAGGTCACAAAAGTAGGCGCGGCTTCGTTCGCTCCGTTTATCCACCCAGACGGCAAGCGCATTATCTTCTGCTCCAACTTCAAAGACCCTCGGGGTCGCGAGTTCGATCTGTTCATGATCAACACTGACGGAACGGGACTTGAGCAGATCACGTTCAGCGGCGACTTCGATGGCTTCCCAATGTTCTCGCGAGACGGCAAGAAGCTGTTGTTCGCTTCGAACCGTTACGGCAAAGTTCGCGGCGAAACGAACGTGTTTGTTGCAGACTGGAAGGATTGACGGCTCCCGCAACCACTCCCAATTACAACTCGCCCTGGGCAGACCAATTGTCTGTGGGGGCGAGTTTTTTGGTGCCTACCCCTCAGACCCCAAACGAGCTGAAAGCAATTCTTGAGCGCGATGTGGTCTTAGCCGCTCCCTCTCTTATCGGTTGGCGAATACGCGCCGGAGAATGCCT
>CAZAVC010000152.1:0-5576 GCA_964488265.1 uncultured Fimbriimonas sp. | reverse complement strand
CGGGCTTCTCGGCCGTGCCTCTTCGAATGGCGACAAACTCTCTTGTCACGCCGTCGATCGGTATGGTTTCAACGGGGAGTTGTCGTTGCCCAAAACCTAGGGCAGATACGAGGAGCAGAGTGACCGTCATGGGAGCTAAAACGTCCGTTTCGCCACGAGGTTCGAAGCATCCGCAAAAGGACCCAACGATCGCTAGGCCGCTCGGAGCTCGCGGGAGAGGCGGATCAGAAACTGTTCGAGCGTATCAACACCGTTGAACGATGCACCCTGTCCTTTCAACTTCCCGTCAGTCTCTTCCAGAAGAGCCATTGCCCTAGCCAGACCGTCAAAGGTCACCTGCTTGGCTTGGCGCATTACCCCGTTTTTGACGTAATCGGATTGGCCAGACAGAGCCGACTTTCCTGAATACAGTTGAGCCATTTCTGGACTCGGGGAATCGGGAGAACCTCCCGTTTCGAGGAACGCCCGAGCCTGCCAAAGGAATCGAAACTGTCTTGCAAACAGCGGGAAAATGTTAGCGAAGGCGATATCCTCCACCTTCGACTTATTGGTCAGAACGGTTTGTAGCTGGCGTAATGCCACACCGACGTTGCCGGAGATCGCGGCATCGATGAGGTTGAAAACGTTCCACTCCCGCGAGGGCACGACCACGTCTCTGATCTCTTGCTCGGAGATTCGGTTACCCGAAGTGTAGAGAACCAACTTCTCGACCTCTTGAAGCGCCCGACCCGCGCTACCACCGGTCATCTCAACAAGAAGATTGGCGGCGGATGTGGAGATGTTCTTTCCAAGTTTTTCTACTTCAACTTTAACAAATCCTGCGGCGGCCTTGGAATCTGCCTTGAATTCGAAGACCCCGCCTTTGGCATCTTTCACGAGCTTCGCAAAGTTCCGAATATTGGTTTCCGACTTCTTGCTCTTATCGTCGCTGCCCGCTTCTTCGTCACCGACAAGAACAAGCAGAGCGGTTTCCGGGAGCCCCTTTAGGCTCTCCAGACTGAGATCCTTGGGTTCCGCCCGACCCACGTTCCGAACGATCACCACGCGCCTTTCGGCGAGAAAAGGGACGGTTCCAGCCGCTGCCACCCACTCCTTGGGAGAGACCGAGTCGCCCATGAAGGTCTCGAGTTCCATGTCATCCTGGGCGACGCCGCTCGCCTGAATCACCTCATCCATCGCGCGACGCATGAGGATGCTCTCTGCTCCGTGGAGCAGCACAACGCGAGCTTTCGCCGCAACGGCGGGATCAAATCCAGACATGAGATAGGGGTACGGAAGGGCTACCCTTTGCGGGATTTGGCCTTCTTGGCCTCTTCCCTCAAAACGTTCTTGAAGTCTTGCACTTCTTGCCTCAACGAATCAACGCTTTCGGTCGTCAGTCCAGACTGTGAGTACAGGGCGTACGTGAATCGCGAGGCGAGTTCTTTGGCTTTTGCTCCCGAACCGTTGAGCTTCTCAAGCGAGGTCTCGGTGTACTCCATCACGGTTTGTCCGAGCTGTCGCCGTCTGCCCGTATGACGCTCCAGGGCGATGGTGTAATCCAGAGTCACGCGCTCAAGTTCAGATTCGAGTTTCTTCTCGGGATTGGGCTTTCGGCTCAGGATGAAGTAGCCAATCGCACCGATTGCCACCACGACTAGGGCCCCAGCCGCCAAATAGAGGGCTATGGGAACTGCCGGGGTAGACCGTGGTCGCTCGTTCGGACGGGTGGAGCCATCAATAGAGACCGATCCTTCGGTAGCGTCGAACACGACCCAGCCGTGACCGTCAAAGAAGAGTTCGGCCCAGGCGTGCCGATCCGCTTCCAGCAGAATGAGGCTTCCGTTCTCGCCAAGGTTTCGAGGATTCGGCAGGTATCCCACTGAGTACCTTGCCGGGATCCCGATGGATCGCGCCATTTGCACCATCGCGGTGGCGAAGATGTCGCAATACGCCTCTTTCGAAGTGAAAAGGGTGTAAGAGACGGCCTCTTCCGATTCTGGAATTGGCTTCGGCTTGAGCGTGTAACGAATCGTGCTCGCGATGTATTCGCGAATCCGCTCTGCCTTTTCGTAGTCGCTCCCCTTTGTTCCCGCGACCTTAGCCGCCATCTCGTAAACGGAGGTTTTGATCGAACCCGTATTCAGGGCGTTCGAGATGAAGCCGCCACGCACCTTTGGTCGCATGGCTTCTCGCTTCGGAGCCCGCGATTCGAGGTAGATGATGCGGGTCTTTCCGTAAGCCATCGGCTGCGGCAAGAATGGCGTACCGCCGCGATCGTTTCGGATCAAAGAAGGTGGATTGAGAACATTAAACGCGGTACCACGGCCGGGGATCTCGTTGGTGGTTACCAAGGCTTGAACCGTATAGGTGCGATCTGCAGGCTGAGCAATCCGGAACAGGGTCGAGCGTGCCGTGCGCTCCTCCAGTTCGTTCTGCTTTTGGTCGAAGTACGGACCAGAGTCGTCCCAATTCTTGATCCAAGTGTTCGCGTTCGTATAGTAGTCGAACGTATCGACCCGGTACGGGGCAAGGTCATCCGAAGTCACCTGAAAGACCGGGGTCTCTCGCAGGGTGATGGGGCCTTGTCCGATCCGCTGTTGGTTTTGGTTCGCGGCGCTGCTTCCGGTTGCCGCCCGAGCAAGTCTTTGAGTCACCGGGTTGTTCAGCTTTAAACCGCCCGAAATCGGCTTCACCGTGGTTTGAACCACCGGAGCCCCAATTAGGCTGAGCACGACAATTGCCATCGCCGACCACAGCGCCCATTCTGCGCCTGCCGCCCATCGCCAGGGTCCCTCAGACAGGTGTTCCACCTGCCTATCCGGATCTGATTGCATCAGAGGATCTTCCGCAAAGTATCCGCTCGCCTGGGCTCTCACCCGCATGTCACGGGCGTGGGCCCTCGCGAAAAGCGTCGCAAAAGCCACCAGGAAGATGAAGAAGAACACGACCACGGGTCGGTAGGTGTCGTAACACCCAACAAATCCGAAGAGCGCCAACGATGGGATCGCGTGGAAAAGAAGGGTCCGGTCGCTCCAGATAAAGAAGCTCCCCAACATCATCATCCAAAGGAGCCAGCTAGAGGGGAGTAGCTCCCTTGGGAAGGTTTCTGGTGGGAAGATGACGTTAAACCGCGTGGCGAACAAGAAGGAGCCGAGTGTGGTGACGGAGTAAAACAGCCAGTCTAACCGCGTGATTCCCTGTTCTTGGCGGGCGTTTCGGATCAGGAAAGACACGCCGATACCGAGAGCAACGACGGTTACCGCGACGACGGATACAAGATTGCTCGCCACCGCCTGACCACCGGAAAAAGCGGCCGTAAGAGACATCACCGCCGATAGGATGTAATCCATCCCATCGACCTGACCCCTGAATGCGTACTTCCTGAGAGCGATCATTGCAGAAACTCCGGCATAAGACTCGGGTTGGCGCCCACCGAACGGAGCCGTTCCATAGCTTCCGGCGACGCCATGGACCTACCCGTAAACTTGGGATCGTACAGCTTGGGTTCGTAAACCAGAGGAACAATCGTGTGATTCCCTCGATGGCGGGAAATGACTCCCATCAGCGAATCGTCGTCTACAGCAGCGCAAACAAAGATCACGCTTCCGCTTTCTGCCTCGGCCAAAACCCGTTCGAGTTCCACGCCGATGGGCTCTTGCGAGGAGGCTTGGATCTCGCCAAGGAGAGCGGCAACCGCTTCCACGCGATCATGATCCACCCCGCTTTTCACGTTTGATTCGAGGGTTGGGAAACTGACTGTGACGCCCATTCGAATGAGTTGGTCGCTCAGAAACAGGACGTGTCCGCACATCACGTCTAGAGTCGAAACGTCGCCTTCACCGCGATCTGTTCCGGCGGTTCGCTGAAGAACGAAGGAGCAGGCACCGTGAGCTCCCGCCTGAAACTCTTTCACCATCAGTCGGCCCATGCGTGCGCTTGATCGCCAGTGGACATGTCTCAGTGAGTCTCCAGAGGCGTACTCACGAACACCGC
The DNA here is from genome assembly GCA_964488265.1 of uncultured Fimbriimonas sp. Lineage (GTDB taxonomy): Bacteria > Armatimonadota > Fimbriimonadia > Fimbriimonadales > Fimbriimonadaceae > Fimbriimonas. Next base: position 1,601 of record CAZAVC010000152.1, on the reverse strand, counting down.
GAGGTTCGATTCCCGCGCCCGCAGCCTGACCGCTCGCCGCTTCATTGATTCCCCATCCCGCCGAACTGGGGAGTTCGATGGCAACCGGAATAGGCACCGGAAGCACCGTGATCTCGGTTGGCTCGGTTTCGTACTTCACGCTTCGAGTGGTGAGTCCGAGCGCGTCGGTAGCCGTGACGGTGATGTTCTTCCACGAGAACCGACCCCGCTTTCTCGGCTGAAACTTGTACATGGTACGAACCGGGAGGTCGAAAGCGGGGGCGATAGGCAAGCTTGGTCCTACGCCGCCTCGAGTGAGCCTCAGAGGAACGTTATCTTGAACGGTCACGAGCGGTCGCTTGAGCTTTCGAAGGCTCCAGATGACCAACTCGATGGTGACGAGCTCGTTCACCCGAACGCTCTTCGGCACGATCCGATCAATTTTGAGGGCTCGAGCGGAAAGGTAGGACTGGACGTTGCACGCAATGAGCAACGCGACCAGCGCAAAGCTCATGAAGAATAACGCGGGCGCGTCGATGAGGATTGCCATGAGCGACAAGAACAGCGCCGCTGTTGCCAACGCGGTGTAAGCGATCCTTCTCATAGCGTTCTCATTGCTTGACTCTCAGGCTCGTGGACCTTGTGACGTAACGCTTAACCCACCGGAACCGGGGCGGGAACAGTTTCCACGATTTGAGCGATGAGGTCGTTTGTGGTGACTCCCCTCGCCCGCATCTCCGCCCGAGGCATAACGCGGTGAGCGATGATGGTCGGGGCGACCTTCTTAATATCGTCCGGTCGAACGAAATCGAATCCGCCCATGACTGCCATCGCCTGCCCTGCTCGCATGAGGTGGAGGGTGGCCCGAGGGGATGCGCCGAGCGCCAACTGGTTGCTGGCTCGTGTCGCACGAACGATATCGACGATGTAATCCTTCACACTGTCGTGGACAAAGATGTCGCGAACGTTCGCCTGAAGGGTTCGGAGTTCCTCGGCCGTAATCACGGGCTGGAGCAATTCGATAGGGTGTGCAATCTGCTGCGCGCTCAGAACCGCCCGCTCGCTCTCGCGGTCCGGATAGCCAAGGCTGATTCGGGCGAAGAAACGGTCTAATTGAGCCTCGGGCAAAGGGTAGGTGCCCGTCATCTCCACCGAGTTTTGAGTGGCGATGACAAAGAAGGGTCTCGGGAGGGATCGCGTCTCACCGTCGGTCGAGACCTGACCCTCTTCCATCGCCTCCAAGAGCGCCGCCTGAGTTTTGGGCGTTGCCCGGTTGATTTCGTCCGCTAAGACGACGTTTGCGAACACGGGGCCCGCTCGGAATTCAAATTCGCCGCTCTTTTGGTTGTAAACCGACGAACCCGTTACGTCTGCCGGGAGAAGGTCTGGCGTGAACTGAACCCGCCGGAACTCGCCGGAAATAGTCTTTGCCAAAGATCGTGCCAGAGTCGTTTTGCCCACTCCGGGGATGTCTTCGATGAGAAGATGTCCCTCGCAGACAATGCTGACCACTGCCATTTCAATCGCAGAACGCTTGCCAACGATCACCTTAGAAACTTCATCGACGATGGCCGAAGCCTGCTGCCCTAATTCATGCACCGCCATATCAACCTTCAGATTCT
>CAZAVC010000151.1:0-5576 GCA_964488265.1 uncultured Fimbriimonas sp. | reverse complement strand
CTCCCGACTTTGGCTCGATAACTGCCAGCTAGAGGACGCCCACATAGAAGTCCTTAGCGAAATCTATTCGCTGGAAGACCTGAGCCTGGATGCGAATGCTTTCACTGATGTTGGGCTTGCATTCTTGGCGAGGCTGCCGAAGCTGAAGGAGCTTCGGGTTTACGAAGCAAACTTGACGAGCGATGGATTCAATGCCCTCAAAGAAAACTCAACCCTCGAAGTACTGTCGCTTGACAGGGCAGGCTCCCTGGCCGGGCTAGCAAGGCCGAAATGGATGGGATCGATCAGAGACCTGAGGGTCCATGACTGCGAATTGGACGACGACTTTCTTGCGATGCTCGGCGAGGCAGTCAATCTGGAGGAACTGTCGATAGGGATCGAAGAACTGGACCCTGCACCTCTTCTTCAATCGCTCCAAGGTCTCCAAATCAAAGACCTGACTATATTTCTCAGCGACCATTCGAACCACCAGGTCCGTTGTACAAGTCCTCATCCATTATTGGAAAAGGTTTGGCTGGGGATTTCGAAAGCTAGAAGAGAGAACATTGAATCCTGGTTGAAAAACCCCAACCTGAAGTTCTTTGACGCCGCAGTTTGCGAGTATGAGCCGGGACCACCGATCGATTTCTCGGGTTGCCCGTTGTTAGAAGACTTGAATCTCTACCAGACAAGTATTACGGACGAAGACCTCACGAGCCTAAGAAACCACCCTTCCTTACAAATTCTGAAGGTTGGGGAAACCGAAATCACGGATGAGGGCTTAAAACGGTTGGGATGCCTGAAGTCGTTGGACACTCTGGATATTGGGAATACGAAGATCTGCGGCGAATCCATCGACTGGGCTAGTCAATTTCCTTCCCTAGTTAACTTAAGGGCAGAAGAGGCTCCCATCACAGATCTGGGTCTTCGGCAAATCCTCTTGCTGCCAAATTTGGAATCTCTTTGGCTTCAAGGCACGGCAATCTCGGAAAGCGGCTACTCGGCACTAGAAAACAACGAGTCCATCAGGGACCTTTGGGGAATTCGTGTAGGTGAAAATTTCCTAGAGAGCCCAGTATTGCCCTTGCTCGCCTCCATGAAGTCCCTCACCCGTCTCGATTTTGAGAACCGCTTGAGCGTTGAGGATAGAGCGGCGGTCTTGACCAGACTCCGAGAACTTGGGGCACCCACCCTTGCCGAAGTGACCGGAGATTGGTGAGAAGCGGTTAGCATCCAGACTGGAACTCGCCGAAATCATCATCCCTTTGTACGAATCCAGGACCTGTACCTCAATGTGCAAAACCAGCACTGGAATGCGCCCTTTTACTATTTTATGTTGATTTTATCAGGAATATTCAAAAAGTGGCGTACAGTGGGGTTATGCGATTACCAACTCCCACTAAAGACACGAACTCAGTTGTAGTAATCGGAAGCTATGTTCCACGAAGGTGCGGAATTGCGACCTACTCAGCGGATTTAGTTGATTCACTCAGAGCGAATGAGCCAGATGTTGACGTTCACGTGTTTGCGATGAACGAACAAGATTTAGACTATCCGAGTGAAGTTACTCAAAGGATCGAAACTTCAACTCTTTCGTCCTATCAAGATGCAGTTCAAGCCATAAACCAAGGGGGCTATGGAGTTCTCTGCCTACAGCATGAATATGGAATCTTCGGAGGATCGAGTGGAGAATTTATTTTAAGTCTTTTAGGAGACGTCAAGATTCCAATCGTTTCGACCCTCCACACGGTTCTACAAAACCCTACTCCGCAAGAGCGAATGGTCATGGATCAGTTGCTTTCGCTTTCAAGTCGAGTGGTGGTGATGAGTCACCGAGCCATTGAGATACTTCACGACAATCACGGGGTTCGTCGCGACAAAATTGATTATATTCCGCACGGAATTCCCCAAATTCCAAGCGAGGCGGGTTTTGCCCGGCGAGAGTCTATGAGTGCTTCCGGACCGATTCTTCTTACTTTCGGGCTACTTTCACCCGATAAGGGTATCGAGAATGTGATTAAGGCTATGCCGCTTTTATTGAAGCTGCTCCCTGAGACTAAATATATCGTGGCAGGTGCAACGCATCCTCATGTGGCCGCTGCAAACGGAGAAACCTATCGAAGAAGCTTGGAACAACTTGCCATCGATTTAGGTGTGGATGATAGTATTATTTTTGTTGATCGATATTTAGACATCGAGGAGGTGAAGGAATACTTATCAGCAGCCGATTTTTACATCACTCCTTATCTAAACCCAGTGCAGATTACGTCCGGAACTCTTGCCTACTCCTTGGGAGCCGGCAGCGTTGTTATTTCAACCCCCTATGAGTACGCGAGAGAAGTTCTGTCGAATGAGCGGGGCGTGCTTGTTCCGTTCCGTGACCCCAACGCCATCGCCGAAGCCGTCCTAGTCAACTGGACAAATCCAAAGGAGTACGACAAGATTTCGACAAATGCGCTCCGATTTGCTTCCACCATGTATTGGAACCGTATCGGGCGGCTTTATTTGCAGTCATTTACCCGGGCTCGCCGACAAGACAAAATCGCTCACGTCGAGCGTCAGCAAATCTCTTCACTGCCAATTCCCAATCGCGTGTTACAGCACTTAACTTCACTTTCAGACGAAACCGGCGTACTTCAACACGCGCTTTACTCCGTTCCGAACCGATCCGAAGGATATTGCACAGACGACAATGCGCGAGCCCTCATCCTTACAGTAGTGATTGAAGAGGGAGAAGCTCCTTGTGAGCACGTGCTGAACCTCCAATCTCGTTACCTCGGGTTTGTAGCGAATGCCTTTGAACCCGACGAAAAGGTCTTCCGGAACTTCATGAGCTACGGCCGAGAATGGCTAGATCGAGGGGGATCGGAAGATTCTCAAGGCCGAGCAATGTGGTCGCTTGGCTATGTTGTGGGGCACACCCAGCGTCTTGGTCACGCCAAACTTGCAGAATCTTTGTTCGAGCAGGCGGTTCCCACGATGTACCCGCTAACCAGCCCCAGAGCATGGGCATACGTTGTGCTCGGCTGTTGCGCGTTTCTTGAAGGCACCCCAGACTCACCCGTAGTGAGCGCCCTACTGGAGGAGATGTCGAACCGGTTGTACTCGATTGTAACGGATAACAAGTCCACCGACTGGCCATGGCCAGAGGCGCGTCTTGCTTACGCAAACGCCCGTATTCCTCAGGCGTTGCTGGAAGCAGGCGACTACTTTGATCGATCGGACTACATGCGAGAAGGATTGTCGCTCCTCTCCTGGCTGATGGAAAACCAAACGTCTAAGTTCGGCTACTTCTCACCCGTCGGATGCCTAGGAGCGGGCCCGATCGAAATCTCCGCAATCGGCTTTGATCAGCAACCTATTGAGGCTTGCAGTACGGTTTCGGCAGCTCTCACCGCCTATCGGATAACCAACGATCACGAGTTCTTAGAAGATGCTCATTGGTGCTTCGATTGGTTCCTCGGAAGAAACGTCAACGGTATCCCGGTTGCGATACCCGGCGAAGGCAGTTGTTGTGATGGGCTTAGCGCCGAAGGGGTCAACTGGAACCAAGGTGCTGAGTCGACCATTTCTTACCTAACTGCGCTCAGCGAACTCCAACTAGCAACACTACGCGACCGGGTAGTAACCGGTTAACGAGACATAACATCAACAACACTCTGTATCCCGAACTATTCATTCGATCCGGAGGCAATCCCATTCTTTCTGCGAAAGATTGGCCTTACCCAGTCCATAGCGTCTTCAACCCAGGAGCCATTCGGTTAAGAGATGGCACCACGTTGCTCCTCTGCCGCGTGGAAGATCGACGGGGAATCTCACATCTAAGCGTGGCAAGATCGCGAAACGGGATCGACGGCTGGGTCATCGATCCGGAACCGAGCTTCGTTTCCGATCCTATCACTCATCCAGAAGAGCTATGGGGCATTGAAGACCCCAGGATCACTTACTTTGAAGAGCTAGACGAGTATTTCATCACGTACACGGCCTTCGGCAAGAGTGGTCCGAGCGTGGCGATCGCTTCCACCAAAGATTTTGTTTTCTTCGAGAGACACGGCCTGATGATGCAGGCCGACGATAAAGATGCGGCCCTTTTTCCAAGGAAAATGAAAGGGGAGTATGTCCTTGTTCACCGTCCTTCAACGGTGCAATCGGCACACATGTGGCTATCCTATTCTCCCGATATGCGTAACTGGGGGGGACACCATGTGCTTCTTCGGGCGCGGAAAGGTGCGTGGTGGGATGCCAACAAAATTGGACTAGGGCCGCCGCCGATAGAAACAGATGAAGGCTGGCTGGTTCTGTACCACGGGGTACGGAAACACGCTTCTGGATCGCTGTATAGAGTGGGCATCGCCCTGCTGGATCTTGAGGACCCAACCAAGTGCCTTCGACGGGGTGATTCATGGATTTTTGGACCGGAAGCAAGCTACGAAACGATGGGCGACGTGAACAACGTTGTCTTTCCAACCGGATTCACGGTGGATGATGACAATGACACGTTGCGCATTTACTATGGCGCGGCCGACACTTCCATTTGCCTCATCACCTCGAGCATCTCGCACCTGCTGGACTGGCTCAAAGAGGACGGCAAAAACCAGTGCTCGGCTGATGAAGATGTAGACCAGTTCTAGCGTTCCAAACCTTGGGCTTCTGAGGAAAGGCACCTTAGCGCAAAAGCTCAGACTCCGTTCTGGCTGAAGAAAGGCATACTAGAGACGGGAGCCCCTTCGTGAGGGACCGTGAACCAATGCCATCGCTGGAGATTGAAACCGACTCCCGCGAGCGGCGATTGGTATTTGCTTATCTGGCTCTTACGCTCACGCTGACAATCCTCTGGTGGATCGGGGTTTTCACCTTAGACGGGGTGGCGAAATTCACCCTGGGTCAGGCGTTCCAACCAAGAGGGGTGTGGCTGCTACTTCTCGGGGACGTCTTTGCGGGTGTGCTGCTCCCGGTCCTCGGCCTGGTGCTGCTTAAGAAGAAATCCCCGCTCTTGGCTCACCTACTGTGGGTGCATTTCGGGGCACAAGCGTACGCGTTCGCGGTGAGCCTAGTCGGGTCGATGATCGATCCGGTGGCCTGTTACGGGGCTTATCTCATGATGGCCTCTGCGGGGGCGGCACTCTGCTTCGCCATGCGACAAAGTCGAGTACCGATCCTGTGGGGACCGTTCCGATTCTCAGACTCCGGTTGTGCCGATTCTAGGAGGAACACCCAACTGACACTACTGCAGACCATCTTCATGTGGACGGTGTTCTTTGCCCTCATTCCTGGGGTGATGAAACTGATTGAGCTGCTATTTGGTTGGAGGCTCCTTCCCTCCGTCCCTGTCTGGACATCCGTAGTTTGCGGCGTTCTGTTTCTCGCGTTCGGCGCTGTTGGTATTGGGTCGGGCATCGAAATGGCAAGAAAGGGCGAGGGAACTCCCCTTCCCTCTTCGGGCACGCAGCGACTGGTGGTTTCTGGCCCTTACAGGTTCGTTAGAAATCCGATGGCTCTTGTCTCGATCATCCAGGGGACCGCGCTTGGGATCATCCTAAACTCGGGTTTGGTCGTGGTGTACTCGTTGATGGGTGGGATCGCTTGGGAACTCTTGG
>CAZAVC010000150.1:0-5580 GCA_964488265.1 uncultured Fimbriimonas sp. | reverse complement strand
TTCGATCCAACGGGTAAATATCTTCTGAGTGCCGACCTCGGCGCGGACCGGGTGTTCGTCTACTCCGTGGGAAGTTCACCGAAGGCAGTCTTCGCCGCCGAGTGCGAAGCGGGGGTAGGTCCACGTCACATCGCCTTCGATAAGTCTGGGAAGCGTGTTTACGTGGTGAACGAAATGGACGCTACCGTCACTCGGTTCTCCTTCGATCCCACCACGGGCGCGATGGCTCGGTTCGAGAAGGTGTCGCTGATGGAATCGAGCGCACCTCGAAAGGGAGCGGCAGAAATCGCCATTCACCCATCCGGCAAGTGGCTCCTTGCCTCCAACCGGCTAGACGAGAATACGGTGAGCAGCTTTGCGCTGGAAGGGTCCACGGGGCAACTTGGTTTCATTTCGCGAGTCCACAAACCTCTGACTCATCCTCGCCACTTCGTCATCGACCCCTCGGGCAAGTGGGTGCTTGTCGGAAGTATGGAGGCGGACGAAGTTCGCGTGGTTTCTTTTGATGGCTCAACCGGTGCGCTCACGCTCCGTTCCGCTCTCGCAAAGATGCCCAAGCCAACCTGCATCGTCTTCGCTCAATAACTCCGGAGAATTCAAAAATGCGCTCAATGAAGACAGTCTCCATCTTTGCTCTTGCAGTTGTCTTTGGGATAGCAGGCAGCTTGGCGTGCGGCCCTAAAGTGGAAGCCATGCCTGCCTCGGCTCAGGCGGCAAACGCAGGAGAGGCCGTTTTTGGTCTCAAGGATTTTCTGGTAACCGGGTTCGAACAACGGAAAGATGACCTCGTCTCGGTCTCCATTGTGAAGAATGCCCACCCGAAGTACGGCGACTCGCTAAGGGTCACCGTCAAGCGAGCGACTCCAGAAACAAACGCCGCTCAGCTAACGGTGATGAACAAGACGAGTGTCAAGAAAGGCGATGTCCTCTTGATTCGGCTTGCGGTCCGCGGAAAAGCGGTTTCTGGAAGTCGGGCCCAAGCAGAAATCCTGTTCGAAAAGTCGACCTCCCCGTGGACCAAGTCCATCACTCAGCCCGTGTTCACAGCGTCGAACGAGACCGATTGGAAAGAAGTCGCGGTGGCTTGTGAATCCGCCGAGGACTACGCCCCTGGTCAAGTGATGACGAGCGTGCGCGTCGCCTTTGGACCACAAACCATTGAACTTGCCGGACTGTCCGTTCAGAACTACGGGAAGTCGATCAAGGTCGACGATCTGCAGGCAAAGCTTGTCGCTGAAAACAAACTTGGTGCCGTCAAGGTTGCCTTCAATTTCGCCCAGACGAAACAAACCATGATGGGGCTCGGCGGTAACTTCTGCCAGCCGCGATACGGTCGAACGGAAGCCCTGGACCCTGTGGGTCGGCGCGCTCTGGATGAGCTGAAACCTGTCCACGCTCGCGTCGGTATTCCGCTGAACCACTGGATGCCGGAAAAAGGGAAGTTCAACGAGGGCGCTCAGGCAAGGGCTTGCCTGCAGGCGATGGCCGAGTTCAAGAAGCGCGGAATTCCAATAGTTGCCTCGGTGTGGGAGGGTCCGGTCTGGCTGCAAGGCGGGCAGGCGGAGCAGTCTGGTCGGGTGCTTCCGCCCGAGAAGTATGCGGATTGCATCGATGGGATCACCGGCTTCCTGGCGAAGGCGAAACGAGACTTTGGGGTCGAAGCCGAATACTTCAGCTTCAATGAGCCCGATTACGGAGTCAACTTCAAGTTCTCGCCAGAACAGATGATCGCATTCCTGAAGCAGACCGCGAAGAAATTTGCGATTGCTGGGTTAAAAACGAAGTTTGTTGTCGGCGATACGGCAAACGGTGTGAACCTGGTCAACTTTGCCACTCCGATCCTCAACGACCCTACCCTTAAGCCGCACTTGGGTCCCATCGCTTTCCATTCGTGGGATGGTCTTTCGGCAGGAACGTCTGCCTACACCGCCATTGCCGACCTTGGCAAGAAATACAACAAAGAGGTTTGGTGCCTGGAAGCAGGTCATGACGCTCAACTCTGGCAGGCGAAAAATCCTTGGGAATCGTGGAGCAATGCCCTACGCACCGCCATGGCTTACGAGCGAACTATTCGACTAACAAACGCCACGCTCATGGACTACTGGACCTATCAAGACAACTATCCATTGGTCTCTGCAGACGGATCGCGCCCCTTCCCAGTGTTTATGGTGATGAAAGAGATGGCCGAACTATTCGGTCCGGGCACACGCGTTTCTACCCCTACCTTGTCTGCCGAAGAACTTCAGGCGATTGGTTCGGTGGATAAGGGAGGAAAGCGCAGAGCGATGCTCATCAACCCCATCGGAACCGGTTCGGCAACTCTTTCAGGACTCACTCCAAAAGAGAACGTCCAACTCCTCACATTCGCCGGAAGTGGCACGCCGACGATCACCAAGAAAACGGTCGGAACCGATGGAACGATCGCAGTCGACCTCCCCACTCAGTCCGTCGTGTTTCTAAAGTAGAAACAGGCAGGAACGGAAAGAAAATCTCTCCGCTTTTCGCGTAGAAAAGCGGGGAGTTCTGTGCGCGTTTACGCAAAACGTGTATCCTTTCGTCTACTATTTAGGTGTTGCCATGTCTCAAGACAAGATCGTCGTTGTAGGTGCCCGCGAGAACAATCTCAAAAACGTGACGGTCGAGATCCCTCGAGACAAACTGGTGGTGATCACCGGCCTCTCCGGTTCTGGAAAGTCCAGCCTTGCCTTCGATACCATCTACGCCGAGGGTCAGCGACGGTACGTAGAGTCCCTCTCCGCCTACGCCCGTCAGTTCTTGGGGCAGATGGACAAGCCTGACGTAGACCACATTGATGGTCTTTCCCCGGCGGTTTCCATCGACCAAAAAAGCGCCTCGAAAAACCCGCGCTCCACGGTCGGTACGGTCACCGAGACGTACGACTACCTTCGAATCCTCTTTGCTCGGGTGGGAACACCGCACTGTATCAACGGTCACGGACCCATCGAACGGCAGTCGACCGACCAGATTGTCGACGTCGCTCGAATGTTGCCGGAGGGGACGAAGATGCAGATTCTTGCCCCCGTGGTGCGAGGTCGAAAAGGCGAGTACAAGAAAGAACTTCAAGACATCGCGAAGGCGGGTTACGTCCGCGTACGGGTCGATGGTGAGATGTACGAAGTCACCGACGACATCCAGATGGATCGCTACAAGCAGCACACCATTGAAGTCGTTGTCGACCGTTTGGTGGTCAAAGAGGGCATCGAGCGCCGCCTAACCGACTCCATTGAAGCCGCCCTCAAAATGGGAAGTGGTCTAGTCACCCTCTCGGTTCAACCGACTGAAGGAGCCGAACTGCCCGCGATCATCGAGAATATGCTCGAACGCCACTCTGGCGAGAGCCAAACGGATGATTGGCAAGATCTCCTTTTCAGTGAGGCGTACGCGTGTTCTGTTTGCGGATTCTCGCTGCCCGATCTGGAGCCGAGAATGTTCTCGTTCAACTCCCCGTTCGGTGCCTGCCCTGACTGTACGGGTCTTGGCACGAAAACCGAGTTCGACCCTGATCTCGTCGCTCCCGATAGAAACAAATCCCTCCGAGACGGAGGCATTCTCCCGTTTGTGTACAAGTCGGGAGAGGTGAAAGACTGGTGGCCAGAAATGCTGGACGCCGTTGGACGCGCACTTGGCTTCGATGCCTCACTTCCGATCAAGGAGATCCCCGAATCGGGGATGGAAGCGGTTTGGAACGGATTGGACGAGCCGATTGTCGTGCAGATGAAGTACGGCAAGAGCACCCGCACCTTCACCACCGAGTGGCGCGGCGTCCTTGCCTCGCTGAAGAAGCGATACGACGAAACCGAATCAGAATGGGTAAAGCAGGACCTGGAGCAATACATGGCAACCAAGCCATGCCCATCTTGCCAAGGCAAGCGTCTCAAGCCGGAGTCGCTCTTGATTCACGTGGCCGATCACGACATGGCTCAGGTCACCTCGATGTCGGTAGAAGATTCAGCGCGCTTCTTTGAAGGGCTTTCGGAGAAGCTTTCTAAACGACAACTCGTCATCGCGGAGCGAGCCGTCAAGGAGATCATCGAGCGTCTGCGATTCCTTCTCGACGTAGGGCTTGGCTACCTCACCATGGATCGGAACGCACGGACACTCAGTGGCGGCGAGGCGCAACGAATCCGTCTCGCAACCCAAATTGGATCCGGCCTCATGGGCTGTCTGTACGTGCTCGACGAGCCGTCCATCGGTCTTCACCAGCGAGACAACCGCAAACTCATCCAAACACTCAACCGGCTGAGAGACCTTGGAAACACCGTTCTCGTTGTCGAACATGACGAGGAGACCATGCTGGAGGCGGATTACCTCCTGGAACTCGGTCCCGGGGCGGGCGAGCACGGTGGGCTTGTGGTCGCCGCCGGCGACCTTGAGACGTTCTTGAAAGCCGATTCGCTGACCGCCCAGTATCTTTCTGGACGTCGGCAGATTGAGATTCCGAACGAGTATCGCAAGCCTGGTGACCGCTGGATCAAGATCACCGGGGCGAGAGGTCACAATCTCAAAAACGTCGACGTCGAAATTCCGCTTGGGTGCTTCGTCTGCGTGACCGGTGTTAGTGGTTCAGGTAAGTCGACGCTCATTCAGGACACGCTCTTCCCGCGCCTCATGTTTGAGGTTTACGGCACGCGATCGGTCTGGGAGCCTCACAACGACATCTCCGGTCTTGAGCACTTCGATAAGGTGATCGACATCGACCAATCGCCGATCGGTCGTACCCCCCGGTCGAACCCCGCCACTTACACGGGCACGTTTGACATGATTCGGGATCTGTTCACCCTGACTCCAGACGCCAAGCTTCGAGGGTACAAGCAGGGTCGCTTCAGCTTTAACGTCAAGGGCGGCCGCTGCGAAGCCTGTCGTGGCGACGGTGTGCTCAAGATTGAGATGCACTTCCTTCCGGATGTCTACGTTCCTTGCGAAGTCTGCAAAGGCAAGCGCTACAACCGAGAAACCCTGGAAGTGAAGTACAAGGGCAAAAGCATCGCCGATGTGCTCGCGATGACCATCGAAGAGGCGTGCGAGTTCTTCAAGCCGATCCCCAAGATTCACCGAAAACTGGAGACGCTGCTCGAGGTCGGCCTCGGCTATATCCGCATGGGACAACCCGCCACCACTCTTTCCGGCGGCGAGGCACAGCGGGTGAAACTAGCCTCTGAGCTGTCCAAGCGCTCCACAGGACGAACGATCTATATCCTCGACGAGCCGACGACCGGGCTTCACTTCGAAGACGTTCGCCGACTCCTTGGCGTCCTTCAACGACTAGTCGCCCAAGGAAACACGGTTCTGGTCATCGAGCACAACTTGGATGTTGTCAAAACTGCCGACTGGCTCATCGACATGGGTCCCGAAGGGGGAACTCGAGGGGGCACGGTTGTCGCTCAAGGCGACCCGGTTACCGTTTCGAAATGCGAAGAGTCGCACACGGGCGTCTACCTTCAACAGATTTTCAAGAAACGGGGAAGCGCGCCTAAAAGCACCTTGGCGGTGGTTCAGGCCGAATCGAGGGCGCCCATGGTGGCTGAGAAAAAGAAGAAATTTAAAGCCGGTTCCAAGTAA
>CAZAVC010000149.1:0-5589 GCA_964488265.1 uncultured Fimbriimonas sp. | reverse complement strand
GAAACCGATTTGGCATCTGCTTCCGAAAGAACCACGAAGGCGGTGGTCCGGTGGTGGTTGTGGAAGGCGTGGGCGCTAATGCGTTCCAGTACATGACGGGTGGCGTTGCCGTAGTTCTTGGTTCGGTTGGGCCGAACCTGGGTTCGGGAATGACGGGTGGGCGCGTGTATCTGCTCGACGCGGATGCACGGAATCTCAACCACGACTATGTGGATCACTTTGAGCTGGACGACGAGGACGTGAAGGTTCTGCGAAACCTTCTGGAGCGTCACGCTCAGGAGACGGGCAGCGAACTCGCCCTACGATTGCTTGCCGACGACGTTCGAACACGATTCCGACTGGTACGTACCATCGTCGTCCCGGAAACACTTCCGGAGTGGAATCTGGAACCGACACCAGGCGCCGCGAACCTGGCTTAGTGAACTGGACCAATAGATCGCCCCTACATTCGAGTATCTAGGGGCGATCTCGGTTAACATTGCCCCGCAAATCGGGGCAAAATCGCAACCGAGCCCGCGCAATCCCTGTACGATGATTAGGGATGCTTTCCGTTTACATTGGAACCGGATTGGTCGGAATTGTCCTAATCGTTCTGGCAGGGGTGTCGGGCTTCTTAGAAGCAGATATCGATGCCGACGGTGGGATCGACCATGACGTCCACTTGGAAGCGGACCACGGTCACGGGTTCGATTTCGGTTGGGTCCCGTTCCTCAGTCTCCGGTTTTGGACCTACGCGGCAGCTGGGTTTGGGTTAACCGGAACCATCTTCTCCCTCACTAAAATGCTCGATTCTAGGGCCACGTTCATCGTGTCTCTCATTCTCGGGCTGTTAATGGGTTTTGGCGTTTTTGCACTCATGCGATTCGCCAAGAAGAACCAAACCGAGCTCGTCCCATCTGCCTCCACGGTGGTGGGTCTGCACGGAAAGCTCCTGGTTGGGGTGGGTACTACCGACCCCGGCAAAGTTCGAGTGCAAGTGAACGGCGAGTGGATCGACTATCTGGCTCGTTCGCAATCGGCATTACCTATTCCTGCCGGCCATGAAGTGGTTGTGATCGGGGTAGACGATGCGGTCGCTTACGTAGAGAGCGTGCAAGAACTCTACGAAGAAGAATCTGATCTGAAATGAACCTATTTGGGCAGTGGTTAGAGCAGCCGGCTGGGCTGTTTTGGGCGCAAGGTGGCACCACCACCGAAAATCTCGCAGGGTCGGCGATCGCAGGGTTCACCGGGGCCATTACGGTTCTGGTTGTTCTCGGCATTCTGATCTTGATCATCAAGTCCTTTCTGTACATCGCTCCACCAAGCGAAGTCCTGATCTTCAGCGGTCTCAAGCGCAAAGGACCCGATGGAACCGTTCGAAGTTTTCGCCTAGTTACGGGCGGGCGCGGCTTCCGAATCCCCTTCTTTGAGAAGGTCGACCGGATGAACCTGGGTCTGATGGAGATTCCGATCTCTATTCGGGGGGCTTACTCCAAAGGCGGCATTGCTCTCAACGTCGATGCGATCGCCAACATCAAGATTTCCAGCAACCTCAGCGTCTTGCCGAACGCGATCGAACGATTCCTCGGTCGAGACGTGAATGAGATTCGAAGGGTTGCCAAGGAGACCCTAGAAGGTCATGTTCGAGGCGTTCTGGCAAACTTAACGCCCGAGGAAGTGAACGAGGATCGACTCGCGTTCGGCGAGGCGCTCAGCAACGAGTGCGAAGAGGACCTTCGAAAACTGGGTCTTCACGTGGACACGGTTAAGATCCAACACGTCACCGACGATGTTCACTATCTGGACAGCACAGGTCGATCAGCCATCGCGAGCGTGGTTCGCGAAGCGGAAATCGCTGAATCGAACTTCCGCCGAGCCGCCGAGCAAACCGAAGCCGAGCAAAACGGTCTTGCCGAAGTTGCCAAGGCGAACGCCGAAGCGACCATCTCCGAGATGAAGAACGAGATTCGGAAATTGCTCGCCGACCTTGATTCCAACGTCAAATCAGAAGAAGAACGGACGATAGCCGCCGCTCGTGAAGCCCGCGCCATCGCCGAGCAAGAACTGCAAAAGATTCGAGCCGAACTGGCGGTTGTTCAGCAAATGGCCGACGTTATTCTGCCGGCCGAAGCCCAGCAGACCGCTGATTCCTACAAGGCAAAAGGCGACGCCGCCTTCTTGCGAGAGCGCGGTAAAGCCGTTGGACAAGCCCTAGACATCCTTCAACAGGCATGGCGAGAAAGCGGCGACACCGCCGTTCAAATCGCGATCATCGAGGAAATTGAGAAGATCCTCGGAGCCGCCATCAAGGGTGTCAACAAGATTAAGGTGAACAACATCCAGGTGATCGATAACGGTTCCGGCAAGGCACTGTCCGGCTACCTATCGAACTACCCCGAGATGCTGCACACCGTGTTCGACTCCGTTCGATCAACCACGGGTATCGATATTTTGGGTTCTCTGGCAGGCAACCGCTCGAACGGTGCTGCCGTGAAACCAGCCGAAACAATCTCCCCCGAAACAACCTCCAAGGAGGCCAACTAACATGGGTCCGATTCTAACCATCCTGGGAATTCTCTTTTTCCTGGGGCTCCTTTTCGTCGCCGGACTGAAGTCGATCTTCTACAACTGCGCCCCAAACGAGGTGCTCATCTTCAGTGGCGGAAATCGCCGCGTGGGCGACAGTCTGGTGCGCTATCGACTGGTGAAGGGTGGATTCGGCGTGCGGATTCCGCTCATCGAACGGGTCGATCGGTTGGACCTTACCAACATGATCATTGAGCTCACCGCGACCAATGCGTACTCGAAGGGCGGTATCCCGCTCAACGTGAACGGAGTCGCCAACGTGAAGGTGGCGGGTCATGAACCCACCCTCAACCGGGCCATCGAGCGGTTCTTGGGCAAGGGTCGAAACGAGATCATGCAGATCGCCAAGGCGAACCTAGAAGGCTCGCTGCGGGGCGTTCTTGCCACTCTGACTCCGGAGCAGGTGAACCAAGACCGGGCGGCCTTTGCGGAGCGGCTGGTCGCCGAGGTGGAGCAAGACCTAAGCCTTCTTGGGTTGGTTGTGGACACCCTCAAGATTCAGAACGTGAGCGACGACGTGGGATATCTGAACTCGATCGGTCGGATCCGAAGCGCCGAGTTGAACTCGAGCGCACGAATCGCGGAAGCCAAGGCCCGATCCGAATCGGTGATCGCTTCGGCGAAGAACCGAGAAACCGAGGTTCGCGCCCAAATCACGGCGCAGATGAACATCGCCCGCGCCGAGGCGGAGAGAAAGCTGAAAGCCACGCTCTCCCAGCGAAGTGCGGTGGTTGCAGAAGAGCAGTCCTCGGTTGCGGCCCAGATCGCGAAGTCAATCGCCGAGGTGGAAGTCCAGAAGGCGCGGATCGAGCAGGTCCGGCGCAAGCTGGAGGCAGAAGTGATCGAGCCGAGCAAGGCGAACTGCGAAGCCATGGAAGCCAACGCCAAGGCGCTGGTCGCGCCGATCATTGAAGAAGGAAAGGCGAAAGCCGACGCCTTCCGCGCCCTCGCGGAAAGCTGGCAACGAGCGGGCGACAATGCTCGCGAAATCTTGATCCTTCAAAAGATCGAGCCGATCATTCGCCAACTGACCGATGCCATCGCGGACACGAAGATCGACAAGGTGACCATCATCGACAACGGGAACGGCTCCTCGGCGAACTCGTCGGGTGTGGATGTTGGGAAACTGCTGGCGATCAACGAGCAGATCAAGACCACGTTTGGGATCGACCTGGCGGAGAAGATCAAAGAATTCCCCGCACCGAAGCAACCGATCGTGATCAAGACGGAAGCCCCGAGTCAGGACTGACGCGAGGGTGCGAGATGTGGGGACGCCGATCGGCGTCCCCTCTTTTGTTGACAGACCCCATACTTCCCGGCGAACCGCAGGGCTTTATCCAAGGTGAACAAGTAACGTAGAAAGCAGAGTCATGACCAACCTTGAAATCGCCCAGAAAGCTACGTTGCGACCGATCAGCCAGATCGCCTCTGCCGCGCAACTCAGCGACGACGATTTTGAGCCACTCGGCAGATTTAAGGGCAAACTCACCTGGGAAGGGATTCAAAGGCTTCAAGCCCAGCCGCAGGGCAAGCTCATTCTTGTAACTGCCACCACGCCGACCCCGCACGGAGAGGGCAAAACAACCACCACCATCGGACTCTCGCAAGCGTTGACCCAGAGGGGGATCTCGGCGATTTCTGCCACCCGAGAACCCGCGCTAGGACCGATCTTTGGAGTCAAGGGCGGCGCCTGTGGAGGCGGCTACAGCCAGGTGCTGCCGATGGAGGACATCAACCTGTTCTTCACCGGAGACTTCCCGGCCATCTCCTCCGCCCACAACCTCATCTCCGCGATGCTGGATGCCCACCTGTTTCACGGCAACGCCACATTCATCGATAGCCGCAAGAAGGTTTGGCCCCGCACCATCGACATGAACGATCGGGCCCTCCGCGAGATCATTGTGGGACTGGGTGGATCGGGCAATGGTGTCCCGAGGGACGAAGAGTTTGTCATCACCCCCGCCAGTGAAGTGATGGCGACGCTCTGTTTGGCGCAATCTATGGCCGACCTCAAGACCCGCATCGGTCGAATGGTCGTGGGATTGGGCAAGAAAAACGTGCCCGTCACCGTCGATCAAATCGGCGCGACCGGAGCCGCTTGCACACTCTTGAGGGATGCTCTGCGGCCGAATATCGTGCAAACGATTGAAGGCGGCGCGGCGCTGGTTCACGGAGGCCCCTTTGGCAACATCGCCCATGGATGCTCTTCGGTAGTGGCTTCCAAAGTGGCGCTCGGAATGGCGGATTACATCGTCACCGAAGCCGGATTCGCCAGCGATCTTGGGGCAGAGAAGTTCCTGCACATCGTTGTCCCGCAGCTTGGAAAGTCCCCGGATGCGGCGGTTTTGGTCACCACGGTTCGCGCTCTGAAGTATCACGGAGAAGGGGAACTGGCGAACGGGCTCGGAAACTTGCAGAGACACTACGCCCACATGTCTCAGTACGGCTTCCCGGTGGTGGTCTCGCTCAATAGGTTCACGGATGACACTCCGGAAGAGATCGCGACCATTCGCGCCGCTGTCGAGTCCTGGGGCGGATCCTTTGTGAACTCCAACCCTTGGGGAGAGGGCGGAAAAGGGTGCCTGGAACTAGCGGATTGGATCACCTCGGCATCGGCCGCGGGTCCGTTCACGCCCGTGTACAGGGGAGACGAGCCCATTTTGGAGAAGCTCCAAAAGCTGGTTCGAGGCGTCTACGGCGGAAACGAAGTTCGGCTGACCGTAGATGCCGAGAAAGCCCTCAAAGACCTCACCACAAACGGGTTTGGCAACTTGCCCGTTTGTGTCGCCAAGACGCAATCCAGCTTAAGCGACGATCCCAAGAAACTTGGTGCGCCGACCGGCTTCGACCTAACCGTTCGGGACTTCCGAGTGTCTGCGGGGGCGGGCTTCGTCGTCGCGATTGCGGGAGATATTTTGCGGATGCCCGGGCTCGGCAAGACCCCCGCCGCCCTTAGCATCGATATCGACGAAGACGGCAAGATCAGCGGTCTGTTCTAACCTCCTGTACCGCCGGAGTAAC
>CAZAVC010000148.1:0-5637 GCA_964488265.1 uncultured Fimbriimonas sp. | reverse complement strand
CCCCAGTAATCCGGCCTGACGGCGCTTACCATCGGGATTTTCGCCGACTTCAGAGAACTTTGCCGCCGCTACTTCGCCAATGCCAAGGGCCCGCGCGGTGGAGACGCAGAACTCGAGGGGGTTTTTCACGAGCGTGTGGGGTGTCCGATCGTTCTGGAATTCCGGCCCGAGCATGACAGCGCGCAACCACGGCTTAATCTCGTAATTGGCATCGTAGAGCACCTTTGCGTACTTCTTGATGGCAGCGGCGTCCGGTGTTGGGCTCACGAACCAGACCCACAACTTTTCGGTGAGGAATTGGGCGGTCCTTGGGTTGTCGCACAGCATGGAGAGGACCTGCTCCCCAGAGAACCGATCGGTCTTCCCAAAAATCGTCTTCGCCGAATCGTCGTGAAGATTTGGACGGAAGACATATTCGGCAAATCCGCGGCGCTCAGAGTTTTTGCCGACTGCCTTGTATTGCCATCCCGTAAAGGCTCTTGCCGCCTCTTGGATGTCTTGCTCGGAATAGTTTCCGATGCCGAGGGTGAACAATTCCATCACCTCGCGGGCGAAGTTCTCATTGGCTCGCCCCTTAATGTTCTCGCGGTTGTCTAGCCACCAGAGCATGGCGGGATCCTTAGAGATCGCCTCCAAGAGAGTTCGGAAGTTGCCCGTAGCGTGGGTTTTCAGCGTCTCGACGTGCTGAACCATGAAGTTGGCGTTGGTGACCTTATCCAGGCTGGTTGCGAAGTGGTTGTGCCAAAAAACGGTCATTTTGGCAAGCAACGGTCGCCGAGTGGTCATGATGTTGGCCCCAAACCAAGCCACGCAGCCTCGGGGGTTTAACTGACCCTTATCATTTCGAAGCGCGTCGGCGCTGATCTCGACGAGTTCTGGGATCTGCTCCCAATTCAAAAGCGCGTCAACCGCCCCTTCATAGCCGCTTTGACTGTAGAAAGCGACTTCGGATTCGCTCGCTCCAAGCCCAAATCTTCGTAATAGGTGGGCGACCTTTTCTCGTTCGGTTAAGGCCATTTGATTGCTCCGACGATGGCGGGTTTCGAGAGGTTCACCACTCCCGGTAACTATCGTTCAAGTTTAACATTGGTCGGTGGCGAACGCTTTCACAGAGACACCGAACCCAAAGAACAAAGAGGGGAGGCCGAAATCGACCTCCCCTCTCCTGTACATTTAACTCCGAAACTTACGCTTCGGGTGCCGACGATGCCTTGTAAGCGGCTTCGTTGACGAACTTGAAGAGCTTCTGCCCCTCGTGAACGGCGGTAAAGGCGTATCGTGTTTGCTCACCCGTCTTAGTTTTGCGAATCATCTTGGTCTTCTTGACGTCGGATTCCGGAACATCAACGTGAGAGCGAGTCTTCAGATTGTAGAACTGCATCTTTCCTCCAGTACGACCGGCGAGCCCAGTAAAAATGAGGCGGTCGAAGCTGTCGGATGGAACTATATCACAATCAGGTTCAATTACACTCAATTCTCGTTTTGCAACTAGCGTGATTCTGGGAACTTGCACTGAAAGCCTTTCGTTATCTATCGTTGTGGTAACGTTTTATCGTTGCTACAGAAGGTGTTTTTTAATCAAAAAGCTCCCTTTTTGTGACTTTTTGTGTGAAAGACGGAGAAAAAGCTATGAGTTCACGTGCAGGATCAGCGCTCGACTACGAGCGAACAGCCATAAAAGCGTTACGCGAGCGCGGATTCCGAATCACGAATCCTCGCGTTGAGGTCATTCGGGTTCTTGCGGCGGCAGATCGCCCTCTGACTGCCTCGCAAATTCACGAGGAAATCGTAGCGACCGGCGGTCGAATCGACGCCGTTAGCGTTTATCGAATTTTATCGACATTGCAAGAAGCTCGTCTCGCAAGTCGGTTGTCTTCCGCTGAAGGCTACGTGGCGCGCTTCAATCCGGACGGATTTGAAGTGACCCTCGTGGTTGATGCAGACGGAACCAAAGACGGGATGGAATTGCCGGACGGCATCTTTGAACTCATGAAGGATGAGGTTCGTCGCGCCGGTTACAACCTTGAAGATCTCGTCATCGAGGCGAGAGTCAACAACCCTCGCTCTTAAGAGTTTCGGACAGGAAAAAGCCAGGATCAGAAATTTTTCTGATCCTGGCTTTTTATCGTTATCCCTAATTTTTTCAGCCTGCTCGGCGGCGTTGGGGCTTACATGGTGCCGTCGAGACGAGGAAGCGAGGGATACATGTTTCGTGCGATCCCTGAAACATCGACTTTCCACTTGCCATCCTCTTTGCGAAGCTCAAGACCATATCGCTCTTCGTAGGAGCTAGGACCGTAATTTCGCCAGATAAACATCTGGACCGTTCCCTGATCCTGATCTGCCTGCTTCTCATCGAGGATCTGCCACCGGAACATGTAGTGCTTCCCGGCAACTTGAGTGGTGAATTTCCACTGATCCAAAAGCTGCTCCCGAGAAAGTTCTCCTCGGTAGGTGAGATCGGTGAGGGTCTCCGCGTCTCCCCTTGCCAGAGCATCCATAAACTTCGATGCGGTTGAGGAAAGAGATTCCCGCAGCAGAGCCGAACCGAGCGCAGCGCCAAGCAATAAGAGCATGGAAACGCCAATCAAGGCAACGAGATTAACCCGACCGTGTTGTCGCATTCTGTCCGTATTAAACCCGTTCCCGAGGTCAATCGGTTCCAAAGGCGAGATCGTGGACACGGAACTCGTGGAATCACCATAGTTCCAACGGGGGATTTTTTCCCGACTACCCTAGAGGCCGGACGCGAACGCATTGGCGCGTTGAGTAAGCCTTGTATTAACGACCCAACCTGATTTGCCGGGCGACCGGTCGACAACGTAAACCATCGCCACCGGTGGAGCGCCGTCGAGTCGGTACTCAACTGCCGCATAAACTCTTCCGGGCTCAGCCGGATCTCGGTAGCTGCGGCGAATGGTGTAGCGCGCTCCCAGTCGGTCCGTAAGGTAACTCACTCGTTGGGCAAGCAACATCACCGCCGGATCGTTCGGATTTTTTTCTTCGGTGAGTTCGGAGACCTCTTGAAGGTTCGAGGTGATCACCGCTTGATGAAACAGTCGGATGGTGCTTTCTGGACCGAAAGACCTAAGGATTGTAAAGGTGATCAGGACAACGACGGCCAGAATTGAACCTGGAACCACGTGCGAAACTTTAACCCCGCCCCCCTTCATGCTTTGATCTTACCGGGATAGCCGAACATTCTCGAATTTGCTCCGTTTGGGCTTACCAGGAAGAGGACGATTCGTCCGATAATAAAGAACAGGTGCAAAAACAATGAGCGATGTTTTATCGAGAAGAGATCTTATCAAGCAAGGTGGCTTGATTGCAGTCGGTCTAACCGCACCGAGATGGCTTTCGACCATCGCTGAGGCCGACCTTTTGCGCCAGGGCAAAGGAAGCAAAGCCACGGGCGACACAATTCTTGTGGTTTGCCAGCTTTCCGGTGGCAACGACGCTCTTAACACGGTCGTTCCCTACGCCGATTCCCTTTACTATCAGAATCGACCCACACTTGGACTTAAGGACACCGATGTTCTCAAGTTGAACGAGACCACCGCGTTGCACCCCTCGCTCAAGGGCGTCCACGACATGTACAAGCAGGGCAAGGTCGCCATCGTACAAAACGTTGGCTATCCCAAGCCGAACCGCTCCCACTTCAAGTCGATGGACATCTGGCAATCAGCAAGTCCAGACGACAAGCAGAAGTACGGCTGGATCGGTCGCCACTTCGATCAAAAGCTCAAGACGGGTCCAATGAACCCTGTTGTCGCACTGGGTCTTTCCACCGAGAAGCCGATCGCGCTCATGGGTGACAAAGCGAGCATTCCGTGCTTTGCCTCCCTTGCCGACGTTCAGAACATGATCGGCGACGCCGACTCGGAGAAAATGCTCCGCGAGATTCAGGGCAACGACGTCATGGGCGACAGCCCGCTCCGAACCGTGCAAGAGGCGAACAAAACCGCTCTGGACGCGATGTCGGTTCTCACGAAGCAGCTCAAAACCTTCGCCCCCAAACAAACCTACGGAGACGATGCGTTTGGAAAGGGCTTCAAGCAAATCGCGCACCTGATCGGTGCCTCGCCTGCTACCCGAGTCGTCTACTTCTCGGCGGGAGGCTTTGATACTCACGCCCGCCAAACCGATACCCACGCCAACCTGCTTCAACGGTTCAGCGATGCGGTCACTGCTTTCCAGGCTGAAATGGAAGCGCTTGGCAAAGCCGATAAGGTTGTCGTTCTCGTCTTCTCTGAGTTTGGCCGACGGGTTCGAGAGAACGCGAGTGTTGGTACCGACCACGGCGCGGCAGGCTCGATGTTCCTAATCGGCAAAAAAGTGAAGGGTGGTTTGTACGGAGGCACGCCCGATCTGGCAAACTTGGCAGACGGCGACTTAAAGTTCAAAATTGACTTTAGAGAGGTCTACTCGGCAACACTCGATCACTGGATGGGTGGCGACAGCGAGATCGTTTTAGGGCAAAAGTTCAATCCTTTGGGCATCTACGCCTGAGGCCCCAACCAACGGTCTCGCGCAGACAACGATCGCGCGAGTAACTCGATCTTGGCCCCGACCGCGTTTGTCGGGGTCCTTTTTCTTGGAGCCTCGCTTGGGGCTGGACGGAGATTCGTTTGCGCCTGCGGCCGGTTCGGAAAATCGCCCCCGCGAAGCAGGACATGCCCGTTGTGTTGATCCTCACCACGGCGTCCTTTGCGACCAGATCATGGCTTCGGGATACACTTCTCATCGCCTCGATCTAGAACAACGCTTATGCACGGGCAAGAACTCACTTGGAAGACGGTTCACGGAATGCCGGATTCCATGCGAGCGGGCTGGGAGCGGGTTTTCCGTGACGATCCCCACGCCACCGCCTTTCAGAGTTGGGCTTGGCAGAAATCTGCGGCCACACATTTGGCACATAAGGTCGTGGTCTGGGAGGTTTCGGACGGGGGCGTTCCGGTTGCTTACGTGCCGCTCATGCCGACGCGATTCGGTGGCCGAACCTTTCGTTTTTTGGGTTCTGGACCAACCGACTACCTGCACCCCATCATCCTGTCCACGCATCGGGATGTTGTTCTGGCGGCGTTATCCGAAAGGATTACGAGGCAGTCGCTGTTTGACTGGATGGATTGCCGAGACGACCTCGGAGTCTTATTCCCGGGCCAGTCCCCGGTGAGCACGAAGAGTTCAGTATGCCTACAACTCGACTTGCCAACCACTTTCGAGGAGTACGTCCAAGGACTCGGAAAGAGCCTACGTTACGACGTAAGGAAGTCTTTTCGCGACCCCAGTCTTTCTGTGAGGTTTGCAACGCCGGAGACAGTCGGAGTCGACCTAGAGACCTTCTTTGACCTTCATCACCGCCGATGGACCAAGCGAGGCCTCCCGGGAGCGTTTTTTGCCAAGACCAAGCGGTTTCATCACACCTTTGCTCAACAAGCGGTTAGCGAGGGGCTACTGTGGCTCACACTCCTTGATCACACCCCGGAAAGCGGCCCAAATAAAACGATTGGCGCCGTGTACGCCCTCACACACCGAGAGACTGTGCACTTCTATCAATCGGGTGTTGATCCGGATGCGAAAGCGCTTTCGCCCGGCACCTCCCGCGTGTCTGCGAGGATGCGCAGAGCAATCGAAGAA
>CAZAVC010000147.1:0-5661 GCA_964488265.1 uncultured Fimbriimonas sp. | reverse complement strand
CGAAGAACTGCTGGACAAAACCGCAGCGAAAGTAACCGGGCTTCGAATCTCCATCCGGGAAAACCCAACTGGGCTGGAATGGTGTAACCGCTACTCGGCGGCGCTAGACGAATCAATCATCCAGATTTTCACTGCCTGCTTCGAAGATGCGCCGGGGAAGATTCCGTTCGCACTGATTGCCACGGGTGGTTACGGTCGCCGGGAGATGAGTCCCGGTTCTGATATCGACCTGATGGTGGTTTCAGCGGGAGAAGACACTCCCGACTACGATCCTGGTCTGAGACGCTTTTTCACGCTGTTAACCGGACCATTTCGAGAGCGACTTGGCATCGAAGTCGACTACTCCTACCTTTATCTTTCGCAGATCGAAGGAATCGATATCACCACGCGCACCGCTTTGCTCGAAGCAAGGTTTCTCGTTGGTCAACGATCGATTCCCGGCCAGCTACGAAGATCGCTGGTTGAAAGCATGCCTACCGGCGACTTTCTCCTTGAAAAGCTTCGCGAGCGGTCGGAGCAGCATGCCAAGTATCACCAAACGCCTTTGGTTGCAGAACCAAACCTGAAGGAAGGAGCAGGAGGGCTTCGGTGCTTCCATACCGCAAACTGGATTCGAGAAGCGCTTGGCGAACAGGCGCTCGCTCCAACCGAAGCCTATGATCAGGTTCTTCTGGCCCGCAACCTCCTTCACTTGCTCAGCGATAAGGCGAACGACAATCTCACGCGATCCCGTCAGGGCGATCTCGCCGAGGTGCTCGGCATTCACCCAACCGAGCTGATGGAATCGGTAACCAAAGCGGGCGAGGAACTTCATCAGGGGTTCCTTCGAACACTTCAGAAGGTGCGCGAATCCCGTTTTGTGCTTACCGACTCCTGTCTCGCGATCCGCGGGGAAATACGCATTCGGTCTATTTACGACGGTGGCTCAGCCGCCGTAGGCGTGAGCCTGGGAACCGCCCTAGGACTCGAAATTGAGGATCTCAAAGTCGGAATTCCAAAATCGGTGAACGGTCCAGCCCTGATCCACGCCGTTCACACCGGATCGAAAACTCTTCGAGCAATGGATCGCTGCGGCCTTCTTGAGAGGCTGCTCCCGGAGTTAACCGCTAATCGCTATGTGGTTCCGACAGATGCTGCCCATCGTTACACGATCTTCGAACACCTTCTAAAAACGGTCGAGAATCTGGACGCGGTAAACGAGCCGTTCCTTCAAGATATCAAGGCGCTCGTTGCCGACGGGGGGGTGCTGTACTTCGCGGCCCTACTCCACGATATCGGCAAAGTCGACCTCGAACAACCGCACGAAATCCTCGGTGGTCAGATGGTTCGCGAACTCTCGAAGCGTCTCGCGATACCTCCCGAGACTTCAGAAGAGTTGGTCTGGCTCGTTGAGAACCACCTTGTGATGACGCGTTTCATCCGCATACGAGATGTGAATCTCGAAGAAACGATCAGAGACTTTGCCGACGTCGTACGAACAACCGATCGACTGAATATGCTGACGCTCCTGACGTGGGCAGATGTCAACGCGGTTGGTGAAGGAACTTGGACACAGGCGCAAGACACCTTTTTGCGCTTGCTTTATGAGCGAACGTTCTCTTATCTGAGTGCGCAATCGCCAGAGCGGACTGATCCTTCGGTTTATCGTAGGCGACTACTAGCTGGACTTAAACATGAAGTGGCCGATGAAAGCTTGGTCCAGACCTACCTCGATCAACTCCCTGTTCACTACTTAACCACGACTCCGCCCGAAGTGGTGAAGTTACACATGAAGTTCGTGGAAAAGTCACGGAGAGGTGAGGTGACGATCGAGATATTCGAGCGTCAAGAAATCTCGGCGACCGAGATAACGGTCTGCGCTCCCGACCGCCCCGGTTTGCTTTCCGAGATTCTTGGCGTGTTCTACGCTCACGATCTTTCTGTGCCAGGCATCAGAGCTTCGACCACAACGGACTCGCAGCCAATTGCGATCGACGTCTTTCAGGTTTCTCGAAGCGATCGACCCGTTCCCTCCGCAACCATGGCGCAGGTGAGCCGGGATCTCCAGGCCGTCTTGCTTCAGGAAAACGATGCCTTCGCGCTATTGGCGCAAAAGGGCAAAGATCCACATCGGATGCTGGAGGTCGACACGTTCACTTACCAAGAGAATCGATCCGGTATCGACGGTCCAGGCGTACTCGAATTGCGGTGTCCACGCGGTCGAGGGCTTCCCTATCGCATCTCAAGCTTCCTTGCACGCCAAGGGTGGATGATTCTGACGGCGAGATTGGGACAGTATGCGGGTAAAGCCGCTTCGGCCTTTTACCTCCTAGACAAATCCGGACGCGCACCGGCTTCGCAAGCGGTGCAGAAGGCGTTTGAATCCTTGCGGATGCCACTCACCGAACCATCTTCTGCGACAGAATAGGACATGACCGCCTTCGACAAACTCGTCGCTCGGTATCAAGACCTTGCCTCTCTTGAAAACGCTTCCAATCTATTGGGTTGGGATCAAAGCGTAAACATGCCTACTGGCGGAGCTGCGGCAAGATCGACGGCTCAGGGGTCGCTAGCTCGACTCCAACACGAAATCCTCATCTCCGACGAGTTTGGGAAGCTTCTTGAAGCAGCTGCCGCAGAGGGTACCGACGAGGTCCAAGCGGCAACGATCCGAGTCCTCTACAAGGACCGAAATCAGGCGCTAAAACTCCCCACGGCACTTGTCGAGAAAAAGGCGGCGACCGTTGGAAAGGCCTACCAACAGTGGAAGATTGCCCGAGCCGAAAACGACTTTGCGAGCATGATCGAGCACTACGAAACCTTGTTCGATATTTCCCGCGAGACATCCAGCCTTCTGGGCGGGGGCGAGCACCCCTATGATCCCTTGATCGACCTTTATGAGGAAGGTGCCACCTACGCTCAAGCCAAAACGATGTTCGACGAGATTGGGCCGGTTATTCGGAAATACGTCGCCGTTGGTACAGAAAACCAAGTTGACGATTCGTTTCTTCATGCCGAGTGGGATCAGCGAAGACTTCGGGATGTTACTGAAACCGTCGTGAAGCAAGTTGGATTCGACTTTGATCGTGGCAGGCTGGACCTTTGCGGGAATGCCTTCTGTGCCCGACCCGGCGGTATTAACGATATCCGAATGACCACCCGGCCGAGTGGGCACTTCAAGGGTGTTGTTTCCTCCAGCCTCCACGAGATGGGTCACGCGCTCTACGAGCAAAATCAGCGACAAGATTGGGCGCATCTTCCCATCTCGACCGGTGTGAGCCTTGCTGTTCATGAGAGCCAGAGCCGCCTTTGGGAAAACGTTATTGGGCGCTCCTTCCCGTTCTGGTCCTTCTTCTTCGGTCGATACCAAGAAGCGTTCAGCAATCTGGAACCCGTCTCATTACCAACGTTCTGGAAGGGCCTCAACAAGGTACAACCCGGGTTCATTCGCGTCGGAGCCGACGAATTGACCTATAACTTCCACATTCAAGTTCGCTTTGAACTTGAGGTGGAACTTGTTACTCAGAAGTTACAGGTCAAAGACCTTCCCGAAGCTTGGAACGAGAAGTATCGATCCCTGCTCGGGATTGTGCCCGAATCCGATTCGGTTGGCTGTTTGCAAGACGTTCATTGGAGCAAGGGCTCGGTTGGCTACTTCCCTACTTATGCAATGGGCAACGTGATTGGACTGCAAATCTGGAACGTGGTTACCCAGACGATTCCCGACTGGGAGGTCCAAGTCGAGAAGGGTGACTTCGCGGCCGTGCTGGATGAGCTGAGTTCATTGGTCTACAGAAAAGGGTGCCTCTATGCACCCAAGCAACTCGTCACGGAAATCACCGGGTCCGCGTTCGACCCACAGCCGTGGGTGAGTTACGCAGAGGCAAAGTTCGCAAAGGTGTACGGCAATGCATAACGTTCACCCTCCCACGACCCTTGAAGGATGGAACCGTCATCTTGAATCGATTGAACGGACCGTTTCGCCCGTAACGATTCGGCCCCTGAATCCGCCCGACGCCTCAGCACTCGCGTTAATAGGAACGGAAGCCACGTTCGAGCACTTCATCACCGTGAAGCCACCCTCTCAGGATGAGCAAGGGTTCTCGTACTACATTGAGAAGATCTTAGGCAGCCCAACCATCTTTGGATTCATGATCATCGACGAAGCGAGCGGAAAGCCGCTTGGTTCCACCTGTTTCCTCGATATTCGCCCCGAGGACAAGCATGTCGAAATCGGGCTCACTTGGTACGCAGAAGCCGCTCGAGGAACGAAAGTGAACCCGGCGTGCAAGTTGGCCTTGCTCGAGATCGCCTTCGATGAGCTTGGGTGCGAGAGGATCACCTTAAAGTGCGATTCTCGCAACCAACGCAGCAGAAATGCGATCTCAAAACTGGGCGCGAGTTATGAGGGAACGTTGAGGCGTCACAAACCTACGGGACCGGATACCTGGCGAGACACGAGCTATTACTCGATCCTCAAAGATGAATGGCAAGGAGTTCGAGAGAACCTCCTTGCCAGGTTGAAGGGCTAAAGGCTAGTTTGCGGCTGGCTGCTTGTACTGCTCGATGTGCTTCAAGCAGCACGCTCGCACTCGCGCCCGGATCCGGTTGATGTACTTCGCGCGTTCGGTAACACTCACCGCGCCCCGAGCATCCAAAAGGTTGAAGACGTGAGAGCACTTCAGAGCGAGATCCAGTGCTGGGTACACGAGAGCCTTTGGTCCGCTCCCCACAGGTGGGAATACATCAGACGCACCCGTCAGAATCGGCGGCTCGGAAGTGAGGATGCCACGCGTCTCGTCCCAGAACACTTCGGACTCGATCACACGCTTGGATTCCGCTTCGTACAGATCGAACATCTTGAAGAGCATGTCCGTGTCCGCAATCTCGAAGTTGTAAACGTTCGATTGCATCTCGGCTTGGTAGTCGACCGTTTTATAGGTCGTCGTTTCGTTCCAATCTAGACCGTCCCAGAAGCTCTGGGTGTTGTTGATCATCAGGCAGAGTCGCTCTGGTCCGTACGTGATCTCGGCGCAAACCGGATTGCATTCGACGCCACCCATCTGCTGGAAGAAAGTGAACTGGGTGACTTCAGCACCGTTGATCCAGACTTCCCAACCCACACCGCTCGCACCGGCCGCTTGGCTCTCCCAGTCATCCTCGACCAGGCGGATGTCGTTCTTTGAAGTATCGATGCCAAGATAGTCCAGCGAACCCATGTAAAGGTCGACAATGTTGTCGGGACTCGGTTTCATGATCACCTGATACTGGTAGTAACGTTGTGATCGCTGGGGGTTTCGGGTGTACCGACCGTCCGCGGGGCGCCGACTGGGTTGAACGTAGGCGACTTTCCAGGAATCAGGCCCCAGCACGCGCAAAGTGGTTGCAGGGTGCATGGTTCCCGCCCCAACTTCGGTGTCGTACGGCTCAAGAATGGCGCAACCTTGGGCAGACCAATAGTCGTCCAGCTTGCGAATCAGTTCCTGAAAAGTCATCGCCGAAAGTCTACTTCACTCAATACCTATGGGTTGAATGACGGGTTGAACTTGAAGGAATGCCTCCACAACTTGTGGGTCCCATTCCACTCCGCTCCCCCGGCGCAGTTCTTCTCGTGCGGCAATCACCGTTTCCTTCGTTCGCCAGGAGGCTCCCATTGTCATCACGTCGAAAGCCTCGCTAAGC
>CAZAVC010000146.1:0-5689 GCA_964488265.1 uncultured Fimbriimonas sp. | reverse complement strand
GCCCGCATTAAGGGGGGACTCTTAGAGGGTCTTTTTGAAAAAGCAGGTCCCTGGGAGAAGGGCAATCGAGACGAAATTGAAGGCAAGTGGATGCGGGCAATGTGGACCGACCAGCCCGCGCTTCATGACACTTTTATCCTGAGCGGCGCCCGGAACGAATTTGAATCATTCTGGTGGAACGCCGGAAGATATGTAGAAGTTATCGTCGAAAACTTTAACGAACCACTCCACATTCACGAGTTCGCCATCGTTGAATCTCGATATCCGTTATCGCCGGGTTCGGTTCCCTTTGCAAGTTCGAATCGAGATATCAACGACATCCAACAGCTGGGCATTCGAACACTGAAGATGTGTTCGCACGAGACGTTTATGGACTGCCCGTACTTCGAGCAGCTCCAGTACATCGGCGACACAAGGATCCAGGCTCTGGTCACCATGATCGTTGCCGAAGACGATCGGCTTGTGCGAAAAGCCCTCCAGATGCTGGACTGGTCCAGAACACCGAACACCGGATTCACACAGTCGAGGTACCCGAGCAACAGCCGACAGATCATTCCTCCGTTTGGACTCTGGCTTGTGGGAATGGTATACGACTATGGTCTCTGGCGAGGCGACCGGGCGTTCCTCAAATCGCTTCTTCCCGGATGCCGCTCCGTAATCGATGCCTTTGAAATGAACGTGGTTACGGAAGGCGAACACCGAGGTTGGGTCGCCGCTCCCGAAGGGTGGAACTTTGTGGACTGGGTCGATGCATGGAAAACGGGCGTTCCCCCTGGAAGTGAACCGGGTGAACTGAACACGGCTCTTAATCTTCAAGTGCTGCTGGCGATGCAGTGGTACGGCGACCTGTGCCGCTGGCTCGGCTTTACCGATCCCTATCAGAGTCGTCGAGACGAACTCCGGCAGATTTTGAAGCCCTATCTGGAGAAAGACGGTCCCAAGGAAACCACCTCTTCATTGCACACTCTCTGCCTCGCAGCTCTCGATCGAGAACTGATGAAGAGCGTGAAGCCGAACCGCCTTGATCGCGACCTCTCCGGTCGTCAGGTACCCACCATCTACTTCATGCACTACCTGTTCGAAGCTCTCGCTGCGAAAGGTAGGGCGGACGACATCGTCCGGTACCTCAACCCCGTTTGGACCGACCAGTTGCGCCTCGGCATGACGACGCTAGTGGAGAAGCCCGAGCCCTCTAGGTCCGACTGCCACGCTTGGTCGGCCCACCCGGTCTACCACCTCGTTGCCAACGTTGCCGGACTGCGTCCGAAGTCATTCGGTGGCGAAGAGTTTCTCCTCGACCCTCAAATTCCGTTCGATGGTGAGGTCCTGGTATACGCCTACACCAAGTTCGGCAAGATCGAGGTTAAGATCGCTCGATCCGGAAACGAGTACGCCCTCAATGTGGAGAAGCCAGACGAGATCAAACTTTTCTGGCGCAAAACGGAGCGGCAATTGGTCCGAGGCCCACAACAAATCCGAGCTTAAAACCGATACTGAACCCGGAAGGTCGAGAATCCGAACTGTGTCTGCCCGACGTTCTGTCGCAAGGCGTCGGCGACCCATTCGTGCGTGATGGTGTAGCGCAGGTTGGGGTTCACGTCTAACACCCAGCCAAGGCCCCAAAGACTAATCGCATCGGCTACGCCCGCACGATCACGGTCGAACATCTCGTATCTCAAAAGAGCGTTGTGACCGTTCCGCAGGTTGTACTCCAAGACGCCGTGGTAGCCCGTAACTCGCGTTCCACCCCCGAATCGCGCACGTTGGGCGGGGTCGGCGCTCACAAACGGGTTTCGATCCGTACCCGTCATCGCCTCGGTTCGCACAACGAATCTGTTTTGAGGGTCGGCGTAAGTCAGGTCTGCGTAGAGAAACTCCCTGGCAACATTAGGCAAAGCAGCTGCACCCGCCCCAAAGCCAGGACGGTCCGTGAAGAGCCCCGAAACACCGCCCGAGAAAGCGCCTGACGAAAATCGAGCACCTGCTACAAAGCCAACCTCACTCTCTGCCCCAGGCGCGATGCCTACCTGCTCTGGATCGTTGACATTGAGGGCATTCCAAGGCCCAAGGTAGGCGAAGTTTTTGGAATTTCCCTTGTGGATGAGTAGCCCTCGACCACGCTCTCCGCCAAAGAAAGCTTGTTCGTACTGAGACCGTTCGGGCCACAAACGAATAAACGACGGGAACGAGATGTCATACCCGAGCGGCGCGTTCTGTTGGCCGATGGTGAAGGAAACTGCACTCTCTTTGAAGAACCCTTCCGGTCGATACTGAATGAAAGCATCGCGAATCTGTCCAGTCGTTTGGTTCAACCCCGCTCCCATTTCAAGGCTCACCCGCGCGACGGTTGTCTCGTTTGCGAAGTGGTGGAAGTTCCACCGCACTCGTCGAGCGCGGAATGCGTCGTTTGGTCCGCCAATCTGGTCGGTGTTCGAATACTGATACTGGAAGAAACCGCTAAAGAACGTCTTGCCGAGATTCGCCTCGGAAAGTCCAAGCGGAAACGTCCCGTTGAGGAAACTCCCCGTTCGAACGGGTTTGCTCGCAGGAGCGGTTCCCTTCGATTCCTCAAGGCGCTTGAGGCTCGCGCGAATCTCCGCCAACTCCTGGGTGAGCTTCTTAAGGAGTTCGATCGCTTCGTCCGAGCCATCCAAAACCCCCGACTTCAGCAAGTCACCAATCTGACCGGAGACAACTTCGGCTCGTTTTCGAAGGTCTGGGACGGAAAGCTCTTTCCCGGTCTGCGCTTGACCCATTCCAATTGAGAGTAGAAGAACAGCCGGAATGAAAGAGAGACGGTGTTTGCGCATGACCTAGTAATTGCTTCGGGAAGCAGGTTCGATTATCGCACGTTCTCAACTTGGGATCACCGAAAAGAACAAACGAAAACGGGGTCGAAGGAACTGCTTCGACCCCATTTCTATCACCGCCCGCCTAAAGGCTCGGCTTACACCCTTTAATTGGTGACTAGTTCCATTTCGGACTTGGTTTCACCCTCGCCCGGCTCTTTCTTTCGGAAGACGATCTTCTCGTCTTCTTCCAGATCCGCGACGATGGCGTCGCCCGCCGTGAAGGTTCCCAGCAACAACTCTTCGCTGAGCGGATCTTCGATGTATCGCTGAACCGCACGTCGTAGAGGTCGAGCACCCAGGTTCGGGTCGTAACCCTTCTCCACCAGGAGCGCCTTGACTGCCTCGCTGAGGTCGATAGTGATCCCCGCCGCCTTTGCCTGCTCGTTCACACGGGTGAGGTACAGGTCGGCGATGGTGAGAATCTCTTCCTTCTTCAGGTGTTGGAACACGATGGTCTCGTCTACACGGTTCAAGAATTCCGGTCGGAACAGCTTTCGCATTTCCTCCATCATCTTGTTCTTCATAGATTCGTAGACCTTCGGATCCGAGTGATCCGGTCGGGTGTCTCGGAAGCCGAGACCCTTATCCAGTTCAATCGGTCGTACACCGACGTTCGAGGTCATGATGATGATCGTGTTTCGGAAGTCCACGGTTCGACCCTGGCTGTCGGTCAGTTGACCGTCTTCCAGGACTTGCAGCAGCAAGTTGAACACTTCCGGGTGAGCCTTCTCGATCTCATCGAGCAGGACCACACAGTAAGGGTTTCGACGCACCGCTTCGGTGAGCTGACCGCCCTCATCGTATCCAACGTATCCGGGAGGGGCACCGACCAATCGGGAGATCGAGAATCGTTCCATGTACTCGGACATGTCGATTCGGACCATATTGGAATCCTTGTCGTACAAGTAGCTCGCAAGAGCCTTTGCCAACTCGGTTTTTCCAACACCCGTGGGACCTAGGAAGATGAAGCTTCCCATAGGTCGCTTCGGATCCTTCAAGCCGCTTCTCGAACGTCGAATTGCTCGTGAGACGGCCCTGACCGCATCTTCTTGACCGATGATGCGCTTGTGAAGATCGTCTTCCATACGGAGCAGCTTTTGGCTCTCCGTTTCCACGAGTTTCATCACCGGAATACCGGTCCAAGATTGGACAATCTGAGCGATTTCGGTTTCAGAAACGACCGGTTCAATCTTTTCCCGGCTGTTCCACTCTTCTTCGCGATCGCGAACGCTCTGTCCAAGCTCCTCGAGCTCCTTCTCCATCTGCTCCAGACGGTCTGGCTCTTGATTCCGCTTTCGAAGATGCTCTACATCGGTCAGCATCTTGTTCAACTTCACACGATCCGCACGCACATCTGCAGGTGGCAGGCTTTGTTGGAGCCTCACTCGCGACGCCGCCTCGTCGATCAGGTCAATCGCCTTGTCTGGCAGAGACCTGTCGCTGATGTATCGGTTGGAAAGTTGAACTGCCGAAAGGATGGCCTCATCGGTGATCTCGACATGGTGGTGCGCTTCATATCTCTCACGCAGACCCTTCATGATCTCGATAGCCTCATCCTCACTCGGCTCTTTGACCTTAACCGCTTGGAATCGTCGTTCCAAAGCCGCATCTTTTTCGATGTACTTTCGGAACTCGTCTTGAGTGGTAGCGCCAATGCACTGAAGTTCGCCACGTGCAAGAGCGGGCTTCATGATGTTGGAAGCGTCAATGGCGCCCTCGGCGGCACCGGCTCCTACCAACGTGTGAAGCTCGTCGATAAAGAGAATGACTTGGCCGTCCGCCTTGCGGACTTCTTCCATCACCTTCTTCATGCGCTCCTCGAATTCGCCGCGGTATTTCGTTCCCGCAACCAATCCGGCAAGATCCAAAGCGATCAGTCGCTTGTCTTTTAGCAGATCCGGAATGTCTCCGGAGACGATGCGCAGGGCCATGCCCTCGGCAATGGCGGTTTTGCCCACGCCCGGATCGCCGATGAGACACGGGTTGTTCTTCGTGCGTCGGCAAAGGATCTGCATCACGCGCTCGATTTCAGACTGCCGACCCACGACGGGATCGAGCTTTCCTTCACGAGCAAGTTCGGTAAGGTCACGACCGAACTCATCAAGCGTTTGAGTCTTGGCATTCGAGGTTTCCTTTTGTGATCGGCTGCTGCCGGAAGGACTCTTCGTTTGCGTCTCATTGTCTTGGAGAGCCATTACCTCTCGGCGCGCCTTTTCTAGTTCGACGCCGAGTTTGGCAAGGACCCGACCCGCCAGCCCATCGCCTTCGCGAATAAGACCGAGCAGGAGGTGCTCCGTTCCAATGTAGTTGTTGTTAAGATTCCGCGCCTCATCGTAAGCCAAGTCGATAACTCGCTTGGCACGAGGCGTCAACGTCATGTCCTGATTGGGCCGAGCGTCGCCACGAGGAAGCTGCTTTTCAACTTCTCCTCGAATGCGAGTGAGACTGACGCCCAACTTTTCGAGCACACGAGCGGCGACGCTGTCGGACTCTCGTACGAGACCCAGAAGGAGATGCTCCGTGGAGACGTATCCCTCACCGAACTTCTGAGCTTCTTCCTGCGCGTAGAAAACAACTTTCCGCGCTCTTTCTGTAAAGCGTTGCCACATAGTCTTTTTCTTCGTTACCTTCGGTGAGAACTTATCGCTCTCACCGCTCTACATACGCCCAATCGACGTCCGTTATTCGATCGCCGCTGTGCTGCCGTTTTTTGGAATCCTCTTAATATTTGGGTCCGAGGGTTCCCGACATAGCTTAGACGGTGGAAGGGCGTTTTCCGAATCGACGAATGTGGTGAAGTTTACCGTCAGCCCAGTTTTATCACCGGGCGCCTGTTC
>CAZAVC010000145.1:0-5691 GCA_964488265.1 uncultured Fimbriimonas sp. | reverse complement strand
TGTCGAAAAGAAATCCACCGCAAGCTCCGCCAAGCGCTCCGCCGATGAGCCCCTGAAGCATGCGTTTGGGGTTAAGCGATCCTGCACCAACAC
Organism: uncultured Fimbriimonas sp.; assembly: GCA_964488265.1. Classification (GTDB taxonomy): domain Bacteria; phylum Armatimonadota; class Fimbriimonadia; order Fimbriimonadales; family Fimbriimonadaceae; genus Fimbriimonas. Next base: position 5,598 of record CAZAVC010000145.1, on the reverse strand, counting down.
CCAAACCAACTCCGGCACCGATCGGGGTGAGCACAATGACGCGCCAAAGAATGGGGGCGGTAAGCCGCATCGTGGTGAACATTCCGCCGAGAACCGACCCGATCGAACGGGCGATAATGACGCCCAAAACACCGAAGATCGCGCCGAGTGCCGCGCCTTGAATGAGGTGGCGACGACTACCCTGATACCAGCCGGAAAGGCTCCCAAGACCCGCTCCCAAGAACAGGCCGAAGAAGATCATCATTCGGCCTTCAAAACCGGCCCATTCCGCAGAGGGGTAGGCGGGCTTGGTCGGTTCCACCAAAGCCCAGGCAAGTGCGCCGCCTGCGGCCCCCGCTAATCCTTTGGTGATGAGTTTGCCGATGGCCATGCGTGAATCCGAATGTTCTGAAGCTTTCCGATAACTGGAAAGCTCAAGGATAGGGACGCACGAACCGGGGTATTCGTGCGACCAAACCTGTTCTACCTATCGGGTTTTAACCCTCAAATCGATACTCGACGCCGCCGAATCGCACCGAATCGCCCGGATTCAACACCGTGGGGGCATCGATCTTGCGACCGTTCACCCAGGTTCCGTTGGTGCTACCCAGGTCGGTGAGGGTGACTCCACCGCCGGTAACGGAGAGAGTCGCATGGCGACGAGAGACCGTATCGTGCACCACGGGGAACTCGGCGGTCGATTCTCGACCGACCACTTTGTCGCCTTCCACGAGGTCCAGAGCGGTGCCGGACATGTCCACCAATCGCGGTCCAGAACCCAGGCCCATCAGGAAATCAGATACCGAGGGGTCTTGTGCGGATGCAGGAGAGATTGGGGCGTCCACCGTTGCGTCCGCGCCAAGGATGATCTTTTCCACAGGAGCCGGAGCCTTGGGTGCGGCGGGCATTGGGTCGACATTGGCCGCAGGGTCCGGAGCCTTCGGGATGTCGGCGCCGAGTTTCTCCAGCGTGTCGGTCACCTTGGTCGGATTGTTCTGCATAAATCGCCAGCCCGCGTAGCCAAGGCCACCGATCACGCCCAGCCCTAGCAGGGTGCTCAGCAAGTTGGATAATGGGTTAGAAGCCGCAACCGGCTCTTTCGATTCGGTCTTGGAGGGCTCGGTGCTGGACGTTTCCGAGGGTTTGGCAGAAGCCGCTCCCACGGTCTCGGCATCTTCCGGAACCGCAACCGCGAATACGGGCTTGGGTTCTTCCCGGACGCGCTCCAACGTAAAGGTTTGCTTCACGGGCGCGGCAGGATTGCCCTTCGAGTTGTAGTTGACCGTAACCTGAACCTCGCCAAAGCGCACGAATCGAAACACCATCTCACCCTTTGCGCTGGGATCGATGAGCTTCTTCTGCTCGCGATACTTATCCTTCAGGATCACCTCCGCGGCGGCAATCGGAGCCCCACCCGCCGTGACTCGAATGACGATCTCGTAAGCCTCACTCTCGGCATCGTTGGAGACGGTCCAGGTCTGGTCTCGCACCACGCCGAGGGCTCGCGACTGGGCGTTCCCGGTTTGCGTGTTGATCAAGTACAGCTTATCGCTGTCTTGATTAGAGCCAACTTGCACCTTAATCTGCCTTCCAACCGCCTGGGTTACCTGCTTCGGGATCGCAGTGGGAAGTTTGTTAGCCTCAAAAACAAGCCGTGGAGCTTCATCCGGAAAGCTGAGGGTGACGTACGTCTTTGCGACATCGATCTTCTTCAGATAGCGATCCAAATCTTCGTCGCCCGTGGGCCGGATATTGGCGCCCGGAATCTTTGGTTTCGCGCCGGATGCGTCCGGCGAACCCTGTGCAGGCGCAATGGCGACCGCAAGAAGGGTGACCAAACTCGCAAAAATGTTCGACCATCGAACGGATTGCGTTTTGGAAGCGGCTGGGAGGTTACGGCAAATCATCCCGCAAAGCATAAATTTCACTCTACCTGTAGACAATTTGCTAAGTGCGGTTCGTTCGCTCTGCCTTAACTCGTCGGCCAAGAACTCTGGTATTGGTCCCAACGATGCTTAGGGCAACGCACCCTGTTCGGCGTAAACTGCGTAAGGTTTCTTACTTCGCGCGCGGCCATGTTTTTCTCTGAGAAGATCAAACGTTATCCCCACCTGGTGGCGTTCTTGCGCGAGTTCGACGACCAAGTTCTCACCCGCCCCATCCAGCAACGAAGGAGCGCCATGATCACTGCCGGAGTGGTCGCAATGGCGGGATTGGTGGTTGCGATGGGGCCTTACACCTTGCTTCTTAAGATCGCCGGAATGGTGGTGGTTCCGGTTGCTGCCTACCTTGCGGCAAAGCTTTACGGCGAGAACCAAAAGGCGATCAGTCACCCTGAATACGAGCCCCGACTCCGCGCCTATCGCACCGTGGGCAGCCTCCGAGCCCTACTCGACAAGAATCGCCTTCACCGAGACATCACCGAAGGCACGCTCACTGTGTTAGAGGCCACGGCTCAGATTCGATTCGAGATTCGCAACTTCCTCGATTCTGCCGCATGGCGCAGAGAAGACCTTCCCGAAACCTACCGTCGGTTGCGAGCCCAAGCTTTGGACGCCACCGACCAGGCGATGATTGAAGCCGTCAGCTTCCTCCGACCCTTTGTGCCGGAGCAGGTGGAGAATCGAAAAGTGAGCGACTACGTGAACGAGGCCGTGGAAACCTTTGTGTTTTCCGGACCCAAAACCGTGATGCCCGAACCCGCATTTGACGAGATTCGCGCCATTGCGGATAAGATGCTCATCCTGAAAGAAGAGCTGATTCGAGCCGGCGAAGAGGTGGAAGCGGCTACACCCGAAGAGCTGCGAAGGAAGCCCGTCGACCTTTTGGATCTCACGCTCAGCGACCTCAAGCACGTTCGGCAAGCCGAAGAAGAACTCCGGGAGGAACTGTAAACCATGAGCAACGCGCCGGTCCCGTTTACCAAGACGCCACAGTTCAAAATTTCCATGCTCGCGCTGGCAATGGTTCCGGTGGCGCTCTGGATCATCCCCCTCAATCGAGCCAAGCCCAACGTTAACCTGGTGATCTCCGAACTCGGCAAAGGTCTGGCGAACTATCGCGATGCCGAATGCTCGCAGGATAAGAAGTTCGTTACGCTCCCCGTGGAGCGGATTCAGGAGAAGCAGAAGGGTCGATCAACGTTGGGAAAGATGATCGATCGCAACGTGGCTCTGCTCAAAGAGATGGGGATTCAGGTGCAAGTGGCTAAATCGGTCGAGGGCAAGCCGTGCTCAGAGGTGAAGCCAGACGATCCCGTTTATGACTTTGTGGTGGTCGAGAAGAAAGAGAAGATTCCAACACCCATGTATCGCTCCGTCGCCGCCAATGGCTTTTTGATCAAATGAAGTCGACGGTGACTTTGGAGGCTCCGGTCGGGGTGATAGGGGTGGACGAAGCGGGTCGCGGACCCCTTGCCGGACCCATCGTGGTTGCGGCGGTGATCTTCCCGGAAGGCGGCTGCCCGATTGAGGGACTCAACGATTCCAAGCAACTAAAAGCCCATCAGCGAGAGGCTTTCGACGAGCAGATTCGTGCCACCTGCACCTACACCATCGAATACTCCTGGCCGGAAGAGATCGATCGACTCAACGTGTTCTGGGCGACGATGGCGGCTATGGAGCGAGCGGTTGCCGCTCTGCAAACGCCCACTTCTAGGGTCCTGATCGATGGGAATCAGATTCCTCGGGGACTGCGGTCTCGCGCCGAAGCGGTGGTGAAAGGAGACGGCAAGATTGCCCAAATCGCGGCGGCTTCCATCCTCGCCAAAACCGAGCGGGACGCCTACATGGTTCGAATCGCGGAGAAGTTTCCGGGTTACGGGTTCGAGAGCCACTTCGGATACCCGACCCCTCCTCACTTTGCCGCCCTGGAAGAACTGGGGCCTTGCGAGATTCACCGTCGCTCTTACGCACCTGTCGCCGCCGCCTATGAACGACTCGGGATTCCCCTGGCTCCGGTTGAATCCGCGCCTTTGGGTCAGTTAGAGCTTTTCTAAAGGGAGATGTCTTCTGAGAATCGAACCGCGATTGGCAGAGAGGGGGAAGATCGTGCCTTTCGATACCTTCGCGACCTGGGTTACACGCCCGTTGGTCGGAACGTGCGCGTGGGTAGAGACGAGCTGGATGCCATTTTTCTGGATGGCGAGATTGTCGTTTTTGTAGAAGTTCGGACAAGAAAAGATACACACATCTCGCCGGAGGAAACGGTGGATTCGGGCAAGCGAGAAAGACTCTCGCGCGCGATGACCGCCTATCTTGAAGAGGCCGGGTGGGCTGATCGGGAGAGTCGGCTGGACTTGGTTGCGATCGATGGGGACGGGCTTCGCCATACGATCGACCTCTTCAATCTTTGAATCTGGCGTTACGAGTTTTTGCCGTCCCCTTTTGGACGACAACTGAAAATCGTTGTACGCTAAAGCATGGGTCCCGCGGATTCCAAGTCGGCCATCGAAGAAGCCAAGCCGCTCATTGGTTCTTTCGAACGAGAGATGAGCGATGACTACCCGGAAACCCTTTACCGGGTGGATGCGATCGCGCCGAAGTTCAACGGCCTCGATTCCATCAATGAGGAGGCGTACGAGTTCTATCACGAAGCGGGCTTTCTTGCGATTGAAAACGCCTTCTCGCCCGCTGAAGTACAGACCGTTATCGACGCCCTGCAAGATATCGTGATGCGCGATTCCTTGCCGCCCGGAGTGCAGCTTCAGTACGAGTTCCGCGCGAAAGATCTCCTCCCGACCCTTGCCGCTTCGGAGCGATTGGATGCGGTGCGCAAGTTCATGTTGTTCGTGCACCTCGATCCTCGCTTAGAGGCAATGGTGTATCACCCTCGCCTCATGCCCATTCTGAATCGCTTGCTGGGAGAGCCGCCGAGCATGTTTCAAGACATGGCGCTGCTCAAGCCGCCCGGGATAGGTCGCGAGAAGCCTTGGCACCAAGACAACGCCTATTTCCGAGTCCCGAAATCGGCTCCGGTGGTGGGCGTGTGGGTGGCGCTGGACGAAACCACTCCTGAAAACGGGTGCATGTTCTTCCGTCCCGGTGGGCATAAAGAGGGTCCCATCCCGCACTTCAATCGCCGCGATTGGCAGATTTGCGATGCCGATATTTTGGGCAAGGAGTCGGTGGCGGTGCCACTTCAGCCGGGCGGGTGCCTCATCTTTAACGGACTCACGCCGCACGGCACCCCTTCGAACCGAACCAACACGCGCCGCCGGGCCCTGCAGTTCCACTACAAGGGCGAATCGGTGCCGATGTCTTCGGACGAAGAACGTCTGGCGACGTTCGGCAGCGAGGGGTTCGGCGCGAGCTGTTGAGGTAGTTTGGCCCTCGTGGTCCTTCCCGAGAATCGGGAAGGACCGACCAGATTCTTCGGACACCTTATCTACGAGAGGTTAAACCGTATTGCCAGGGCTCCGCCCTTTTGGGTTTTGGCGGGAAACCTCAAACCCAGGGTTAAAACCCTGGGCTGCGATGCTAGTCGCACGCAGCCTGTCCCGAGTATCGGGAAGAATCGGGACGCCGCTCTCCGGAAGTTCGTATCGGCAAACCAGATTCATTCCCCTCTATGGAGGGGAATTTTGGGACCCCTCACCCGGTCCCGATGCTCGGGCCCACC
>CAZAVC010000144.1:0-5696 GCA_964488265.1 uncultured Fimbriimonas sp. | reverse complement strand
CACGACGCTCCACGCGGTCTTTGTAGACCCGCTTGCCCATCGGAACCACGCGCGTCCCGCGTAGCTCGTTGTAGTCGATGGACGGCACATTGATGTTGAGGAAACCGAGTTCTGGTTGTTGAAAGGCAAGGAGAGAAGAGAAGTTCTCATCGAGCCATCGCTCAGCGGTTTCCCATCGGGGAGGAGCTTCCAGAACAAAAGTGGCTAGGCTCACCGAGATCGCCGGGATGCCGTTGATTGCTCCCTCCATGGCTCCCGCGACAGTGCCTGAATAGGTGATATCGAACCCAAGATTCGGACCGGCGTTCACCCCCGAAAGCACAAGATCGCAACCCTCCGGATAGGCGATGGTGAGGCCCACGTTGACGCAGTCCACCGGAACACCGTTAACGGCGTATGCCGGGCAGCCTTCCACTTCGGATTCGTGCACCCTCAACGGGTCACGAAGGGTCATGGCATGTCCACAGGCTGATCGCTCCCGATCGGGCGCGCAGATCACGGGCGTGCCGTACTTCTTCGCCACCCGTGCAAGAACCTGAATGCCGGGAGCATTCACGCCGTCATCATTGGTGATCAAGATGCGCATGGTTCGGATTCCTTACAAAACGTTGCTCTCAACACGGATGAGCGCGGCAACATCGGTGACCATCGGCATCTTGCTTACCGAATCGAGCGCGTCTCGCAAGGATCGCTCTTTGCACGAGTGCGTCAAGAAGACAATTTCGCCACGTTGGGTGGTGTCACCGGCAAGCTCGGGCAGGGTGCGCATCTGCATTTCAGCAAGAGAAATCTCGTGGGCGCCCATCACGGTGGCGATCTCACCAAGGGCCCGTGGTCGATCAAGAACGCGTAGCCGCAGGTAGAACGCAGACTCCAGATCGTCCATATTGACCGTCTTCATGCCCTCGTCGTAAGGGATTGCCGAGCCGTTTCCGCCCATGAAAATGTTGCGACCGACGTCTACCAAGTCACCGACGACCGCCGATGCCGTCGGGTGAGAACCCGCGCCTCGACCAGAGAACATGAGGTCGCCAACGAAGTCACCTTGTAGCCAAAGCGCGTTGTAAACTCCCATTACGCTCGCCAAGGGGTGCGTCCTTGGAATCATGGTCGGATGCACTCGAACCCGAACGACATCATGAGCGACGGCGTCGACAATTCCAAGCAGTTTGATTCGGTATCCGAATGAATCTGCGTATTCCATGTCGAGCTTTGAAACCTTGGAGATGCCCTCTCGATGAACGGTATCGATAGGGACCTGCTTGCCAAACGCGATGCTGGCAAGGATCGAAATCTTGTACGCCGTATCAAATCCCTCGACGTCGTTGGTGGGGTCCGCTTCGGCATAGCCGTGCGCTTGGGCCTCGGCCAGAGCATCGGAGAAGTCAGATCCCTTCTGCTCCATTTGCGTAAGGATGTAGTTGGTGGTCCCGTTCAGGATCCCCATCATTTGAATGACATCGTTGCCTGCCAACTGGTGCTTCAGTGGCTGGACAATCGGAATGCCTCCTCCCACCGCGGCTTCGTAGTGAAGGTCCAAGCCCTTGGACTTGGCAAGGTGCACCAGGCGAGAGCCGTGCTTGGCGATCAGCTCTTTATTGGCGGTGACCACGTGTTTTCCGTTGACTAACGCTTGCTCCACCAGAGACGCGGCTGGGTCAACGCCACCCATGAGTTCCAGAATCACGTCGATGTTTGGATCGTTGATGATGGACTGGAGGTCGGTTGTGAAGAGATCAGATTCGGCGGAGCGGGGCTTCGAAGTATCGCGAATGCCGATGCGCACGATCTCAACCGGCAAGCCGATCTTTCTGGTGATCGCTTCTCGGTTGTCGTTGAGCATTCCGTAAACGCCCGTACCAACCGTTCCAAAGCCCAACAAACCAATTCGAACCGTCTTCGCCATCGCTTCTTGATTATGGTTGAAGCCTAATTCAACGAGTGAGGGGCGCCAAGATTCCTATCTTTTTTCTCGATTTTGTGAAATCGCTCGGAACGAGTCCGCAACGGAACGTGTAAAGTTCGGTGATCACATGAACTCTAGGCTCTTTTCTCTGGCACTGGCTTCGTTGCTGGTAGCAAACAGCGCTCTGGCGCAATTCTCTTCGTCGGCTCTGTACGCCACCCTCTCAGAATCCACCCAACAACAAGGGCAAGAACAGAAGAAAGAGGAGCCCAAGAAGGAGGAGCCCAAAAAAGACGATCGGACTCCCGAGCAGAAGAAGTACGACGAGCTCGTCAAGAAGGCAAAAACCGAGGACGGCGTTTTCAAGGTTCACCGCGTGGAAGACAAGGTCTACTTTGAGATCCCCGAGGAGAAGCTCGGTCGAGAATTCCTTTGGCAAGGTGAAGTCAGCGAGGCTCCGAAGGCGATCGCCTATGTCGGTACCGCGGCTGGTACCCGAGTCATCCGATTCGCAAAGCGCGATAAGAAGATCGACATCCGCAACGTGGACCACTCCACGCGGATGGAAGGTGACGACAAGGGCCTCAAAACGGGCATCGTCGCTAACACTCCGGAACCGATTCTTCTAAGCTACGACATCTACGCTGAGGGTCCCAACAAGAGCGCGGTCATCGATGTCACGAGCTTCTACACCGGCAACCCGCAAGACTTTTCTGTATCTTCTGCGATTGGACCGGGTGCCGCCCCAGACCCCTCAAAGACTTTTCTTCAACGAGTCAAGGCGTTCCCCAAGAACATCGAAGCTCGCACGTACATGACCTTCCGCCGAGCAGGTGGCGGTCGAACCGGTCTGGCAGCGCTTTTCGGTGGTGGCGGCGACTATAACGCGTCCACTATCGCGACTGTCGTCCACTACAGCCTTGTCGAGCTTCCTGAAAAGCCGATGATCGGCCGACTGAAGGACTCGCGAATCGGCTACTTCACCACGCCGTTCACCTTGTTCGGATCGCCCAAGCGATTCAGCGAGACGGTGGAGTACATCAATCGCTTCCGCCTAGAGAAGAAGGACCCAAATGCGGCAATCTCCGAGCCGAAAGAGCCGATTGTGTTCTATCTGGCCCGAGAGGTTCCGGACAAGTGGCGCAAGTACCTGAAGGCAGGTATCGAAGACTGGCAACCCGCTTTTGAGAAGGCCGGATTCAAGAACGCCATCATCTGCAAAGATGCTCCGAGCATCGAAGAGGACCCGAATTGGGATGCCGAAGACGCTCGATACAGCGTCATCCGATGGGCTCCGTCCGAAGTCCAAAACGCGATGGGTCCCTCTATTCAAGATCCTCGATCTGGAGAGACCATCTCGGCTCACGTGATCTTCTGGAACGACATCGTTCGAACTGTTGAAGAGTGGTATTTCGCTCAAGCGGGTGCATCCGATAGGTCGGTTCATAAGCTCCCGATGTCCGATGAAATGATCGGGCGAATGGTGCAGTACGTTGCTTGCCACGAAGTTGGACACACCCTCGGTTTGGAGCACAACTTCAAGGCCTCGGTCGCGTTCTCGGTCAAGGATCTTCGAAGCAAGTCGTTCACCGACAAGTTCGGTCCGACTTCTTCGATCATGAGCTACGGTCGAAACAACTACGTTGCCCAACCAGGCGACGGAGTCACCAGCTTCATGCCTCGCCTTGGACCGTACGACTTCTTCGCGATCGAATACGGCTACAAGCCGCTTGGACTTCCGACCCCCGAGGCAGAGAAGCCTGCGCTCGATGGTCTTCTCAGCCAACAAGTCACGGATCGAACCCTTCGATTCGGCAACTACAAGTACGGCGGAATCGACCCGACGACGCAAAGCGAGAACATCGGTGACGACACGGTTGAGGCGACTCGGCTGGGTCTGATGAACCTGGAATACATCGCCAAGAACGTTCTGATCCCCGCAACCTCCAAGATGGGCGAGTCTTACGACGATTTGGCCAACTATCACAACACGTTGGTTGGTCAGTGGCTCACGGAGATCATGCACACCATGCAAGTGGTGGCAGGTGTGGAAGAGTTGGACACCCACCACGGTCGAGGATCGGGACAAATCTTCAAGCCGATGCCCAAGAGCATGCAGAAGCGCGCCGTTGCCCTGCTACTCAGCAAGGGTGCACGACCCTCGAAGGAGATGGTGAACCCCCGAATCATTTCGAAGATCACCCCGGGTAGCGGGCTTTCGCTTCTCAACCAACTTCAGTCGCTCGTGCTGAACGGCCTGATGAACGAGTCGCGCATGCGCCGACTCGCCGACTCCGAGGCCAACGGTCAGGATAACTATCGCATTGGCGAAGTGGTGGACGATGTCATTTCGGGCGTGTTCTCTGAACTGAACGGAGGCAAGGTGGCGGTTGATGTCTACGGTCGACAACTGCATCGCAACTTCATCAAGACGGCCGACACTCGCCTGAACGGTGGCTCTGCAACTCAAACCGATCTTAAGCCGCTTATGAAGAGCTCGCTCCGAACGCTTGCCAAGCGCTTGGATGCCGCAGCCGGCAAAGCGGCTGATCGTATCACCGCCGTGCACCTTCAAGAGGTCCGCTCGGACATTCAAAAGGTCCTGGAAGACAAGTATTCGAAGCCGACCGCTTCGGCGCCTTCCTTCAGCCTTGCCGACCTTCTCGGTGGCATCTACGACCTCGATGCAGATCAAGGCGCATGCTGGGCTCGCGCCCTTCCGATCGCGCTTCGGGAGATTCTGAACGACATGGAAGGCAAGCCTTCTCCGGTCGGAAAGAAGCCTATCCGCAAGTAATCTGAGAGTTGCTTCACCAAGACCCAGAACCTTTTGGTTCTGGGTCTTTTTTGTTTGGGTCTTTGTTGTTTGAGAGTGGCAACTCGAGCGAGACTCTTAACCAGGAAAGCGAGTAAAAATGAGGGGATGGTTGCCTCTGCTGCGATTGCCTCGCTTCTCGTCGCCTCGAATTTTGGGTCCAGCGCCCCATCGCCCACGGCGGGAACGGGTGTCAACCGGGCGATGGTGCGGCAAGAGGGCGCGCCCGTTGCGAGCCGACTCAAGGCGGGAATCGCAGCCGGACCGATGCTCGCCTACGCGACGATGACCGAGGTGTGCGTCTGGGTTCAAACCGTAAAGGCGGCGAAAGTGGTTGTCGAATATCGCCTCAAGCCCGATCAGTCGCTCGTGACCGTGGTCGACGAGGGAGGAACCAACAAGGTCGCCACGAAGAAGACACCTTCGAACCCGACCTGGGTGGCATCTGCCCCCGTGGTGACTTCCGCCGAAGGCGATCACATCGCCAAGTTTCTTCTCACGGGTTTGGAGATGGGAGCGAGCTACGACTATCGGATCAAGGTCGATGGCAAAGTAGTGGACCTGAACTACAAAACGACCTTCAAGACACAGCCCCACTGGCGGTGGCGCAGCGATCCCCCCGAGTTCAACGTTGCGATTGGGTCTTGTCTGTACGTGAATCAGCCTGAAACAGACCGCCCGGGCACGCCGTACGGCGGTGATTACGACGAGATTTTCGGTGCGATCACCAAGCAGCGTCCCGACCTAATGGTTTGGCTCGGAGACAATCTTTACTACCGGGAGATGGACTGGGTGGCAGAATCGGCCATGCGCTCTCGGTGGCGACACAACCGATCCCTTCCATCCATGCAGACACTTCTAGGTAACGCTCTGCACATAGGCACCTGGGACGATCATGATTTCGGACCGAACGACAGTGACCGTTCCTTCCAGTTAAAGGATGAGGCGCTCCGTGCCTTCTCCGACTACTTCCCA
>CAZAVC010000143.1:0-5715 GCA_964488265.1 uncultured Fimbriimonas sp. | reverse complement strand
GCGGCGAAGACCACGTAAATGGCGAGGAGTCCTAGGGTGACCTGGCTGGGGTGGTTGCCAATGGCAAGCCCCCAAAGCAGCCCAATTCCAACAAACGGCTTCCAAGTTGCCTTGCTCGAAGCATCCGGATCGACCGCATCGAGCGACAGGTGAACGATTCCAAACAGGATCGCCAGCAGCAAGGTGTACTGCTCGGCGGCGAAAGATTGCTCTAGGAACGCACCGACACCCAACAGGGTGAGCGGTGCCAGTGCCGCAACCGCATACTTCCCTTTTTCAGCCTCCGGAGTCGAGTTGTGGGAAGCGAGTCGGAGGATAAGTTTGTAAGAGAGCGCCATTGCCGCTGCGCCCATGAGCGCGCTGAGTAGGTTGGCAACTTTTGCACCGGTGAGGGCGGGTAGAAGGCTCTTGAGAATGAGACCCGCGAGCACCCAGGTCGGTGCCCCGGGAGGGTGCGGAATCCCCGCCGATTGAATCGCCAGCGAGAACTCGCCGCTGTCGTGGAACGAAACTCCGGGAGCGGTGTTGGCAGCAAGCAGCGCAAAAGAGCCAACGAATACCGCCCAAGGGGCCAGCCTATCCAGCTTGAGCTTGGATTCCGGAGCGGACGAACTCCCCCCTTCCACCACCTGCAGCAAGACAGGTTCGTCCCCCGTTTTTAGCGGAGACGTTGACGACGACGAATCAAACCCTGACGGCACACTTTAGGTTTCGGCTGAAACCCGTATTTCTGCAGAGCGTGGAGCGATGGAATTGGCCTGATGGTGGGGAGAGCGATTAGCTCAAAAAATGCACAACGTACCCTTCGTCATCCATCGCCGCCGCAACAACTATGCACGCCTCAAGATCCTCAAGCAGTATCCGATCGAACGGTTCGCCTAGACCACGGACGGCAGCGAACCAGGCACGCTTGCTCGAATGAGCGTCGAGCCAATGAGGACCAGGAGCCATGGTGAACCGATCCGACCAAGCATAACATCGTCCTTCGACAACAAACCCACTTGGAGCGGCGGTGTAAATGGATTCGAAATCCGCCAGGCTCATGGCGCGTTCTTCTAGCCACACCCACCTTGCACCCGCCTTCGCACAAAGTTCATCGGCAACTGACCAGAACTCCTTTGCCATCCGATCTACGTTGTCGTTCAGAGTCGCTAAATCGACCGGACCAACCGAGTTGGAACTCCAAGACCAATCGAGATTTGGATGGGCGATCAGTTGTCCTTTTGGGTGAACGAGGACAGTAGGAGATGACGACTTTGAAATTGCGCCTGAAACGACCTTGCTAAGCGCATCATCGCTTCGACGAACAGCTGCGGACAAAAACTCCCTTGTTTGCGGTGTCGGGGTCGTAGCTAAAGCGGACCTAGCAACCGACAGGAGAGGATGCATTTGTTGAAGCTTATCGTACGGCCAGAACTTGAGGCCTCAATTTTGAAGCAGCAGAGGCAGCAACTCGTCCAAAGACTCGATGATGAGGTCCGGGAGCGGACCCTCTGTCGGAATCGGTTCTGGCAGAGCGTCGCCTTCTGCGCTGGGCGGAACGTCGCTATCGCGTCGCACCCAAGCAGTGCGCCAACCCGCATCCATCGCGCCAAAAATGTCGTGGTGCAGGCTGTTCCCCACCATCAAAACCTGATGCGGCTCAAGACCCACCGCCGCTTCGGCTCGACGAAAAACCTCCGGCACAGGCTTACCGAATCCGAGTTCGCCTTCAATAAGGATCGGGTTGAAGTACGACTCCAGGTTGAGTGTGCCGACCTCTTGCCGTTGAATGTCTGCCGGGCCATTCGTGATGAGCCCCATGGGGTACGTACCCTTGAGAGCCTCTAGCACAGGCAGAGACTCTTCAAAAAGAGCCAGGTTCGCGTCTCGACGACGCATGTAAGATTCACTCAGGGCAACCGCCAGGGCCTCGTCTTCGATACCCGCCTCAGTAAGGGTAAGCCGCATCTGCTGGGTACGAGTCGGCTCGCCTGTGATCAGGTACTGCGCGTAGTAGCCCGTTTTCTTAAGCGTTGGGCTGAACTTGCGGAAGGCAACCGCCCAGTGCTTCACCATTTCATCGGTGGTTTTGCCCGGAACCGGATTCGCCTGAAAGGTCTCTCGAAGCCCCTTCTTAGAAGCGTTCCAATAGCCGCAAAGGGTGTCGTCCAGATCAAAAAAGACGGCCTTGACCTCTGCGAACGGATTGTTGGATTCGGGCATGGGGCTGATTATGGCAGTTCCACCACGGAACCAAAGCTAATAACGTCGGCAGGCGGCTTTACAGTGACACCACTTAGGACAAGTGCGGTGTCGCAACCTGCTTTCTTCCCTGCCACCACGTCGGTGTCCATACGGTCGCCAACGACCAAGGTGTTTTGAGCGCTGATCTTGTGCTCCCAGAGCGCGTCGAGAATCATGCGAGGGTTGGGTTTGCCCACCACAATGGGTTCGCGACCGATGCACGCCTTCAGGAGTTCCACAATGGAACCGGCACCGGGAGAGAGTTTGCCCGCCTCCAGAGGAAACGTAAGGTCTGCGTTGGTAGCAAGGAACTCGGCACCTTTCAGACCGGCTTGCATAGCCGAATCCAGGAGATCGTAAGACAAGGCGGTTTTGCAGAGTCCCACTACTAGGTATTCGGCAGAGATGACAGACGGAGACACCCGCCCGGCATCGTCGGCGTTCACCACTTTCAGTCCGTGATCACGCAGGGTTTGCACCAGCCCCGGTTCGCCCACAACAAATACGCTCGCTTGTCCCTTCTTAGAAAGGTGCCGAGCGGTGGTGTAGCCAGAACTGAGAACATCGTTGGTTTCGGCAGGGAAACCCATTCCTTTAAGCTTTTGCGCAACCTGCTCCCGAGTCTTAGTGGAGTTGTTAGTGGCGTAAAAGACTCGGGCTCCCCGATTCACGATCTTTCGAACGTAATCCGACGCGCCAGGAATCGGATCCTCTCCACGGTAGAGAGTGCCGTCCAGATCGAAAATGTATGCGTGATATTGGCCCTTCATTTGCCCAGTAATCCTTCATGATGCTCTCCCCATACCGAATATCGGTTTTTCCGCAACGATCGTGCAGGATCAGACCGCGCCTTGCGAGATTTCAATGAATTTTGAAATTTCTGTCATTTCGAGAACGTAGCACGGTATAACGAGACAGGGAGATGGCACCCACAAGCACCGATCATAAGGAAACTCTACCTGCCGCCGCAGTTGCGCAGGATGGTTCGACGGTTGCTATATGGGAGACTTCCGGCGCTCAAAAAAGAGCTTCGGTTCAGTCCATGTTTGCCGAAATTGCTCCTACTTATGATCGTCTCAACGGTCTACTCAGCCTGAACTTGCATCGAAAATGGCGAGGCATTGCCGTTCATGGCCTGCGCCTTTCCAGCGGGGGTTCGGTAGCAGACATCTGCTGCGGATCGGGCGACTTTATGACCGAGATTCGAAGAACGGTCGGATCGAGCGGCACAGTAGTAGGTGTCGATTTCTGCCTTCCCATGCTGCAACAAGCGGATGCGAAACGGATTCCAGGCATCAACCTTGGAGATGCGCTTTCGTTGCCTTTGCAGAGCGGAAGATTCGATGCCGCGACGGTGGGTTGGGGCTTGCGAAACGTCCCCGATATCGACGTGGCCCACGCCGAAATCTTCCGTGTCCTAAGGCCCGGGGGCAGATTTGCCTCGATCGATATGGCCAAGCCCCGAAATCCAATGACACGGGCGATCTCCAAATTCTTCTTTAATACTTTTTCACCCCTTCTCGGAAAGTTATTCGGGTGTCCGACGGCGTACACCTATCTGCCAGAAAGCACCGAGCGATTCGCCTCTCGCGAGGACCTCGTCGCTTCGATGCAAAAGGCAGGATTTATCGACTGCACCTTCAGGGATCTGATGTTCGGAAACATTTGCATCCACTGGGGCACAAAGCCATGACACCGGAAACACTGAATCTACTAGCCGATCCCCGCGCCCGAGCCGAGCTACTTTCGCGAGTCTCTGACGAGGTCAACGAAATCGAATCGGTCATTCGTGACGCCTCTTCGAGCCGTTCTGAAACCGTGGATCGCGTGATTCAGCACACCCTCACTGCGGGTGGCAAGCGGCTTCGTCCGGCATTTGTGTCGCTTTCTGCGAAGACCATTCGAGATAATGTGGATGTCGACCGTCTTCGAAAGTTGGGCGCGTGCATGGAGATGATCCACATGGCAACGCTCATCCATGATGACGTCATCGATAACGCGGCAACGCGCCGGGGTCGACCTACGGCATCGGTCGAATTCGGCAACACGGCAAGCATTCTTTCGGGCGATGTGCTTCTTGCCCGGGCGATGTCGATTCTTGCCGACGACGAGGACATTCCCGTCATCCGAGTCGTGGCGAACGCAGTGGCGGAAATGGCCGAGGGTGAAGTTGAAGAACTCGAGGTTCGGGGCGATTTCGATCTAGACACGGATTCGCACTTCGGAATTCTGCAGAAGAAGACAGCTGGATTCATTCGATGCTGCTGCCAGATCGGTGCTATGGCGGCGGGCGGTACGAAGGAGCAGGTGGAAGCGCTTTCCGAGTACGGCAACCACATTGGCCTCGCTTTCCAAATCGTCGACGACTTGCTGGACTATCGCGGAGACAAAGCAAAGACGGGCAAGCCCATCGCTACCGACTTCCGCGAGGGTCAAGCCACCCTTCCGCTCATCTACCTTCGTGAAAAGCTTTCCCCTGCCGAATCCCAAATCGCTAGAAGGCGGTTTGGAGGCACGGTGAACGATGACGAGATTCGCATGATCTGCGACTGGATGGAGACTCGAGGGGCGTTCGATCAGAGCATGAATCGAGCGATTCACCACGCAGAAGCAGCTAAGGATTCTTTGCGATCCCTGCCCGTGACGCTCGCACGAGACATGCTGGAAGCGGTTGGCGATTACGTGCTCTCTCGACAGCACTAATTACCAACTAGCCAACGTAGCGCAAGACTCTCACCGCACCAAGGACCTCAAAACCCATCTGCTCGTACCACCCCACCAAACCGGGATTGCACTGAAGCGTGAGGGTTGGGCTCCCGTTGGTCTCAATGAGGGCTCGCACAAGGTGCTGCCCGTGACCCATCCCGCGATCTCTAAGGTTGATTGCGATGTTGTAAAGACCCAGATTGCCGGGTGTCGGGTAAGTCATTCCGCCCCCTAAAATCCGACCCGCTTTCTCGAATCGGTACAGCTTGGCATTCGGTGCGGCCGCAGTAACCCGAGCCAGACCCTCCAGAAACCCTCGGTCTGCCCCCGAGAAAAACAGTCCGGCAAGGTGAAGAACCCATTCTTGCCGAAACCGGAGCCCATCCACCGTCGCCAGAGAGGTGTCCCTTTCCGGTAGAGGCAATTTTGCAAGGACCTCTTGACGACCGGCGGCCATGATCATGAGGTCGTTGGTCGAGGCAAAACCCGCCCGTTGAAAAACCTCGAGATCAGCTGCAAAGTCATCGGAAGGGAGAATAAAGCCAGACGCCACCCCAGACCTGCGACCTGCCTCCTCGGCTCGAAGCACCCCGTTGCCATTGGTTCGACAAGCAAAGAAGAAATTGCTCGACGGGTGTTTATCGTCCGAGCAGCACATGACCAATCCGTCACCGACCGTTCTTTTGGCACCTCGCGCTTGAAGACCAAGTTCGAGATACGCCTCGATCATATTGGTCACCGCCGCTTCCAGTCGATCAAAACTCACAGAACGGTGCTCCAAAA